>CAZTDK010000241.1:0-8463 GCA_964611965.1 uncultured Binatia bacterium (SeqCode)
ATCAACGGCGAACCGGCTGCGTTCGCCATCGCGCTGCCCAACATCAACGAGCTCCGCGGGTTGGGTAAGTACACTGTACTGAGTCCCGCTATCGATGCCACGTTCAACACGAGCTGCGTGACGGGCTGCACGATTCTGAGCTGCAGCTGTACACAGTCCTTCTTCTATTGGTCGGATTCTCGCTATCAAGGCCGTCCGGGCCGCCTGGCATGGCACGTTGGCATCGGCGGTCTCTTCGGATTCACCGCGCTCGATGAGGGGACTCGACTGTATGTTCGCGGCGTCCGTGGCCCATAACCCCGCCCGGAACGGATCTGACGAACACTTCGTGCAGCACACGGATTCAACACGCGATGAGCAGCGGCTCCGCTCACCAGCTCGCTGCCGTGAGACTCCGCGTCAGCGTTTTGTTTCCGCGATGAGCGCCGAGCGCATTGGGCGCCAGCGCCTATGACGCCTGCGCTTTTGCCGACGCGCGCGATCCCGCACTCCCCCCGACGGAACTCCGCAAACGCCATCCGGGAACGGGGATGGCATCGCCGACCCCCAGCTTCCTGACGAGGACGCGTTGCAGGTACGTGTGCGGCCGATTGCGGACGAGGCTCTGAAACACCGCTACCAGTCGCTGCGGCCGGAACAGGAACTGCAGGGCGTAAAAGTAGGACATCGTGCCGACGCAGATCCAGCCGACACTCCACGCCGGCAGGTGCGGGGTCCACGAGCGCCGGAGCTTGTAGTTGGAGGTCACCTGCTGGGCGAGCATCTGCTCGTAGTCGTCAGCTTCCGTGTCGATGCGGCCCTCGGCAACCAAGCGCTGGTAGATCTCGCTCCCCGGATAGGGCGAGAACGCGTAGCATCCGACGTCGTGCACGCCAACCCAGGCAAGTCGGGTCACGAACCCTAGCGTGGCGAGCACGTCCCACTTCGTCTGGTCGGGCATCCCACAGATGAGGTGGCATCGCGTCACGAGCTCGAGCTTGACGGCCTGCCGCATGGAATCCAGCATCCGCTGGAGGTTGATGCGCTTCTTGATGCGCTTCAGCTCAGCTGGCGAGCCACTCTCGGCCGCGTAGGCAAAGGAGCGACAGCCGCTGCGCTTCATCAACGCCAGCACCTCGGCGTCGAGCACCTCGGAACGCGTGCCGGAAGGCATGCTCCACTGAACATCGAGCTTCCTTTCGATCAGGAGGTTGCAGAATTCGACTATCCAGTCCTTGCGCACGATCATGGTGAGATCGTGAAATTCGAAGTGGCGCGCACCGAACGCGTCGTAGTCGTGCTGCATCTCCGCCAAGACATCACGTGGGCTGCGCGCCGTCCATTTCGTCCCGAACATCTGCGGGCTCGAGCAGAAGGTGCACTGGTAGGGGCAGCCGCGGGACGCGACAATCGGCATTGTGCGGCTGTAGTAGCCGTCGAGGCCGAAGTTGTTGTCCAGATAGTTCGGCAGCGGCACCGTGTCCCAATCCGGCCAGGGAATCTCGTCCACCTCGAGAATGCGCTGCCGGTCGGGCGTCGTATACACGTCGCCGCCCGCGTTGCGCACGGCGATTCCGGGGACGTCGTCGAGCGGGAGACCATGACTAAGATGTGCCGCGATATCCACGACGGTCTCTTCCCCTTCACCGAGCACACAGCACAACACCTCGGGGACCCGCTGGAGCAGGCGCTCATAGTCTGCGGTGGGATGCTCGCCGCCGACGATGATCGGCGCGTCACGGAAGGTGGCCGCGATATGCGAAATGGTGCGGTGGCAGTAGAACCACCCCGTTGAAAACATACACGTCACCCCGACGAGATCGACGTCCGGGGGAATATGCTCGACGATCTGCTCCGGTGTGAGACCCTGCGTATAGTAGCCGTCCGCATGTCGGATCAGCTGGCTGGGTTGCTCACCGAACGCGTCGATGATCCGCACGCGGTGCCCGGCCTTCTTGAGCGATGCAGCCAGGTACGCCAGGCCGATGGGCGGAATCTCGATCAGCCCGTTGAACGCCGTCACCGGTGCCGCCGGCGCCGCTCGGATCAGGGCGATCGACAGCGACCGTCGCGCCTGCAGCGGTTTCTTGGTCAGGGGCTCACGCGAGACCCGACCCCGTATCCTCACAGAATTGGATACTGACGCGGAACGACCCAGATGCGCCGCAGGAGAAATGAGCTGCCCGGACGGGTCGCCCGCACTGGCGCCTGGTTTCGACATGGCGTTGCCTCTCTCGGAACACACTGTGTGGACATAAGTTGCATAACCCGAGCTGAACGCGCCAGTCAAGCGTTCTTTGTGGTGCCCTCCGAGGGGCCGAGGGGCACGCGCGGCTGTCGTAACCGAGCAGGTCGTGCTACGATCCGCAGCCGACTAGCGCCGCGCCCATCATGTTGCCAACCTCTAGGTCGCTGTGAACAGACCTCGTCTGCCCCCGCAAGACGCCAGCGCGTGGATCGCTCTCCTTGGGGTGTGGGCCGGCCTGGCGGCGGCGGGTGTTTACTTCAACTCGGTTGACACCAGGCTCCAGCATTTCACAGGGCGAGTCATCGGCCACGCCGTCATGTTTGGATTGGATCCCGCCTTGCGGATCCGGGCATATGTCATCATTTGCGCCGTCGCCCTGAGCGCGGCGGGCCTGGTGATCATCGCTTTGTACCATCTGCAGGCCCGCGCGGCGGCGCGGGCGCACGTATTGCTCAGCCGAAGTGAGCAGCGCACGGCATGTCTCCTGGCCCTGATCGGCATCAGCGATCTCACGCTGCATGTGCTGACGGCGGCGCCCGCCTACTTGGACGCCGCCGAATTCCTGCTGCTCGCTACGGCATTGTTGGCGGCGGCGCCAATCCTTCGTCTGCTTGCCGGCCGTTTTGACACCCTGTGGCCGCTGCACCTCGGTTCCCCGATGACGCAGGGAGCCATCCTGCTCCTGGCGTACCAGTTATCGGTGGGGCTTGGCATCCTCATGGAGTGGCCACTGACGATCGGGGCGGCCGCTCTCGGTCGCTTCGTAGTCATCTGGCTGCTGTTGCAAGCTACCGCCGGACTGCTGACTGCTCATCGTGATAGCGCGGCAATGAAAGCCGGCAGGAGAGACTTGCGTCTGCTGCATGCCAGTCTGCCCCTGCTTTGGCTGCCCGCGGTGGCCCCGCTCGCGAACGAGTTGCAGTACACGCTGCGCGCGCACACCGTCTGGACGCCCCTGACCCTGGCCAGGGTGATGGCGTTGGGGCTCGTGGCCGGTGCGGTGGGACTCTGGTTTCGTCCACCCGCAGCATCTTGGCCGGCGCGCACCGCGCTGCGCCGCCTGCACCGTTGCTACCTTCCGGTCGTGCTGGTCACCAATGCGCTGCTCACGCTGCATCGGCAGACCATGACCATCGACGCCGTGGATGTCTATCATCACGGTGAGCTAACGACCCCGGTGTCGCAGATTCTACAGCACGGGCGCATTCCCTATTTGGAAATGTGTCTGCCACACGGCTTGATGGACATCGTCCCGCAGATTCTCTTCGGCGCTCTCAACGGCGGAGACCGCTGGGATATCCTCATCTGGGGAAGCGGCCACTGGCCCGGCTGGCTGACGCTCACGGCGGGGCTCCTCCTGCTGTACGCGCTATTGATGACCGTAGCATCGCCACTCGCGGCCGTACTGGTGCTACTCTTCCTACCGGCCGAGATCCTGTTCCCCTTGCAGTACGCGCCGTTGATCATCTGTGTTCTGGCCTTGCGAGCGTTCGTAAAGTCCGGCGGCGCCCGGCGCGCGTGGATGCTGCCGGCGTCCGTGTTGGCCGTTTTTCTTTGGCGCATCGATTTCGGGTTGGCCGCACTGGTCGCCGCCGGCGCCGCGTTGGTCATTGTGGCGTGGTCTTGCCGGCGGATGCGCTGGGGCCCTCTGCTGGCAGCGAGCGGTGCGATCCTCGCCGGAACGGCTGGACTGACAGCCGCCCTGGCGGCCCTGCGCGACGTTTCCTTGCGTGATGTCACCCACAACTTCCTCGCCTACATTGCGATGCAAATACCCGTTGCATCCTACTTTGATCTGTACGACAAGATGTCGCCACTCGTCGTCGTGCAGTATCTGCTCCTCCCCGCCGTCGGCCTGCTGATCGTGCTGTATTGCGGCGTCCGCGCCGTCTTGCTGCGACAGTGCGCCGCGGCCCGAGTGTACGGGTTGCTGTGGCTTGCCGTAGCGTCGTTGGTGCTGTTTGTGCGCGCACTCCAGCGCCACTCACTCTTCGAGGGCGTCTTCAGCCCGCATCTCTTCCTCTTCCTGCTGGCCGCTATTCCCGCGCTGCTGCAACCCTCCCGAAGGGCGTTGGTATCGGGGCTGCTGGTAGTCGTCACCGTATCGGCGGCTCTGGCCCTGCCGGAGACGCGCCTGTTTCCACACGACGTCAAGTGGCCCGCGATTATCGGAGGGCCAGCCGGCTTTACGTTTCGGACGTGGACGGCTGCGGACCAACGCGTGCTCGTTCCGGATCCACCCACCGACGATGTTGTGCGGCTCCTGCACACACAGCTCAAGCCCGGGCAAACCTTCTACGACTTTTCGAACGCACCGTTACTCTACTTCCTCACCGGGGCAGCGCCGCCCACGTATATCATTGAGACCACGTTCCACGCGTCGGATGATTTGCAGCGCGCCACGCTTCGAGATCTCGAAGCCTTGCGGCGCGACGAGCGGCTGCCGTTTGTGGTCTTCAAGCAGCACACGGGCTTTGACGCCGTGGACGGAATTCCCAATGAGATCCGTTCGTACCGGATTGCGGAGTACCTGTACGCGCACTACACGCCTTGGGTCAACGCCGGGCGTTTCGAGATCTGGATCGACCGGCGGCTGGCGCCGCAGGCACCGGTATTGGAGACGGGACTGGAAGCATCCCTCGTTGCGCGGTACCCACTCGTGCTTCACGCACCGGCGGCGACCGCCAATCTGAGTATTCAGACGACACCGGCCGGAGGCCTGACCCTGACGAGCTCCGGCGATCCGGCTTGGGCGGAGGGTCTGTTCGTGCCTCCAGAACAAGTCGTTTGGGCGCCAGGACTCGAATATTACCTCCACATCCGTTACGCCACGAGCGCTCAGGGCATCCTGCAAGCGGTGTTCAGCTTTGCCGGTTCGGTCGGCAGCACGAGAAGCAGCACCGAGGTCATTGCTGGGCCCGCGGCTGAAGATCGTCCTGGAGATCTGTACCTGCCGCTGCGCCTGGCACCCGAGGCGCCCCCGGCGTTGACGGGCATCCGTCTGGTGCTCCCGCGAGCGGCGACGGTAACCATCATCGCGGCTGAGCTCGAGGTCCGGCGACGACCGCCTGGTGCTCCGCCAGCATGGGGGTGGTCACCCGTCCTGGAGCTTAGTCAACAGTTCGATCTCTTTCGCTTGCCGCATGTCTGGGCAAGCTTCGACGATCACGATCCAGTGCACACGGCCGCAGAGCTGCAGACATTACAACCGGGCGATCCCATCGACCTCGAGCCGGGACGGGAGGAGGTCTTCGCCGTGCGTCCCGCCGCGATGGAGTCCGGTCAGTATCTGCACTTGCGCCTGCAGGCCGGCAGGCCCGCCGTGGTCACCGTGGCCTACGGCGATGCAACGCCGCCGAACACATTCACGATGCTCGTGGACGCCGCGGCGGAGCCGCAGGACTATCTCATCCGTATGTCGACGCAGCGGGATTGGTACCGCGGCGCGACCACCACGATCCGCTTGTCGAGCAGCGCCCCCGTCCGTCTGTACACGCTGCGCCTTCTAGCTGGAGACTGATGCCGATCACCCAGCTGCATCCATGAGCCTACGGTCCTACATCAAGATCGCCCGCGTCGATCATTGGGTGAAGAACATCCTGGTCCTGCCGGGCACGTTGGTCGCGGCGTTCCTGATCCACCGCCCCACCGCGGACTTTCTCTGGCGCTTTCCGTTGGGCATGCTCAGTGCCTGCCTGGCGTGTTCGGCAAACTACGTGCTCAACGAGTGGCTCGACGCGCACACCGATCGGTTCCACCCGACCAAACGATTCCGGCCCTCCGTCGGCGGTGGTTTGCGTCGGACATTGGTATACACGGAGTATGCTGTCCTGAGCGTGCTGAGCCTGCTCGGCGCCTTCGCCGTGTCCGGCCGCTTCGGCATCACCACGGTGATCTTGCTCCTCATGGGGGTCGTGTACAACGTTCCGCCGCTGCGGACGAAGGACCGCATGATCGTTGACGTACTCAGCGAGTCCTTCAACAATCCCCTCCGTCTGGCGCTGGGCTGGTTCATCGTCACCCAGCATCCGTTCCCGCCATCGAGTCTCCTGGTGAGCTACTGGATGGGAGGCGGTTTTCTGATGGCCATCAAACGCTTCGCCGAGTTTCGTCAGATTGGCAACCAAGCCGTCGCCGGCAGCTATCGTCCCACGTTCCGGTATTACAGCGAAGAGACGCTGCTGATTTCATCCGTCTTTTATGCGATGTTTTGCGGCTTTCTGCTCGGTGTGTTTCTGGTCAAGTACCGCGTCGAGTTGCTGCTGCTCCTGCCCTTTGTGATCGTCCACTTCGCCTGGTACTTTCATCTGGCGTTTTTGCCCGACTCTCCCGTGCAGTATCCCGAGCGTCTCTATCAGCAGCGCTCCTTTGCCTGCTTCACCGCGCTGGTCGGCATCCTGTTTGTGGCGTTACTGATTGTCGACTTGCCGGCACTACGCTGGTTCTTGCAGAAGGTGTTCACGACCGCGCAAGGCCAGTGAGGAGACGCCGCCGGTCCATACCGCCGAGCGGCTCACTCGGCGCGCACTGCGGTGGGAGCCCGATGCGCAACAATCCGCATTTTCGGATTGAGCCACCCCAGCAGAGGCGCGGAGGCAGGGTGATTCAAGAAGTCGGCAATCGCGGTATTGAAGCGGCTGTCGGGGCCGATGATCAACCCGCTGTAATGCACCGCGTCGACAGAAAAATGCGGTCCGAGAACCCGCCGGTAAGCTGCCGGTGTGCCCAGAGACAACAGGCCCCACTCGTTGCGATCGAGCAGGCTGAAGAGCGCCAGCATCGGGTTGAGCTTGTTCGGTTCATAGACAATGAGACGCCCGCCCGGCTTCAGGACGCGCCGCATCTCGGCCAGGCACGCGGGCAACTGAAACAGGTGGTGGAGCACATCGACAGCGACGAGCGCGTCGAACTGCGCGTCGGGAAATGGCATGTGGTCCGCCGACGCCGCGAGCAGCCTCACGTTCCGTAGCTCCAAGCGGCGCACCACTTGCCGGCAGGCCTCGACAAAAACGGGAGACAGTTCCAAGCCGACAAGTTCCCGGCACAGTGGAGCAAGCACCGGGAGCATGTTTCCCGCCCCGCAGCCGACATCCAACACTCGCGCAGCGGATGGGATCAGGCCGGCGACCGGTTGGGTGAAGTAACGGGCGATGGACGCCGAGCGGCTCGCCTTGTCCGCATCGAAACGCTGCTTACCCCAAAACCATCGCGTGCATTTCCCCGCCAGCAGCTCCTCGTAGAACTGAGAGTTGGTCTCCGGCTTCGGGGGCCTAAAGATGCTCATGCGCACCGTGGGAGCCGGCCTCAGCCTGAAGGAGTCGCGGCGCGATCAGGCCTACCTTTGCGAGGCGAAATGTCACTGCCGTCACCAAGCAGCCGAGGCCATATTGCACACTTTTCACAAAACCGATCGATGAGGCATCGGGCGGGTAACTGGTGGGACACGTCACCTCGGCAATGCGATGGCCACGCCACAGAATCTGCGCCAGGATCTGACTGTCGAAGACGAAGTCATCCGAATTTCCCTCGAGATTCAGCTCGAGCAGCACTTCCCTGGAAAATGCGCGATAGCCGGTATGATACTCTGACAGCTTCGCACCGTACAGCATGTTCTGTATGAAGGTCAGCCCGCGATTCCCGACGTATTTCCAGAATGGCATCCCACCGCTTAGCGCTCCACCACCGAGGATCCGCGAGCCCAGGACGGTCGAGTACAAGCCGCAGGCAATCAGCGACGCCATCGCCGGAATGAGCTTCGGCGTATACTGATAGTCGGGATGCACCATGATGATGATATCGCCGCCCGCTTCCAGCGCCAGGCGATAACACAACTTCTGATTGGCACCATAGCCGCGGTTCACTGCGTGTGTCCGCACTTCGACATTGGGCAAGGTCTTAGCGAGCGCCGTCGTCTCATCCTGGCTCGCATCGTCGACCACGAAGATCACATCGACCAAATCCAGCGCCATGACTTCGTCATAGACGCGACGCAGGGTACGTGCGGCGTTGTACGCCGGCATGACGACAATGATCTTCTTCCCGTTGAGCATCGCGTGGCAGTCCGTCGCAGACGCGTTCACTTGTAGAGACAGGCAAGCAAAACGGCAAGAGTACCGGAGCGCGTCCTGTAACGGGAAACCCTGCGAGCAATGCCCGCGATACGACCGCCCCGTCTTTGACGCACTGTTCGTGCCGTGTTATACGGCCGCGTCGATTCTGGCCGCGGGGTATTCATG
>CAZTDK010000242.1:0-8444 GCA_964611965.1 uncultured Binatia bacterium (SeqCode)
TGCGCGCGCAGCAACTGGCCCGCTTGCCGGAGAACGAGTTGATCGCCGCGGTGACCTCCGTCCATGGTGTGGGCGAATGGACCGCACACATGATGCTGATCTTCTGCCTCGGTCGCCCCGACATCCTGCCGGTGGGCGACTACGGCGTTCGCAAGGGCATGCAGCAGCTCTATCGCCTGCGTGAGTTGCCGAAGCCGGAGAAGATGGAACGCGTCGCCGCGCCGTGGCGGCCGTACCGTTCCATCGCGTCGTGGTATCTGTGGCGCAGCCTCGATGTCCGGACACCCACGGAGTGAGCGACGCCGGGCCGATTCTCCTTGAGGCGAGAGGTGCGTTGTCCTGATCACGGCGCCACTCGGCGCCGCTCGGTTGAACGTCACCCGGCGATCCACTATGTCGACTCACCATGCGGCTCGTGACTTTCGTGATGGATGCCGACGGCGACGCGCGCATTGGCGCGGAGACGACGGCGGGCATCGTCGATTTCGGGGAAGCGGCGCCGGCGTTGCCGCGAACATTGCTGGGCTTGCTCGCTGCCGGCGCGCCGGCGCTCAAGACCGCGCGGGCGGTCGTGGCCCGTGCCCTCGATGATCGTGTCGGGTTGCTGCCGGCCGATCGGGTCCGTCTCCTGGCACCGCTGCCCCGGCCTGGGAAAATTTTTGGTATCGGTTTCAACTATCGCGAGCACGCCGTCGAGACCGGCAACCCGATCCCGACCGTACCGTTCGTGTTTCTGAAAGCTACGACCGCAGTGATTGGACCCGGTGCGGCCATCGAGCTGCCGGCAGTCAGTGCGATGATCGACTACGAAGGCGAGCTTGCCGTGATTGTCGGGCGGCGGGCCAAGCGCGTGGCGCGTGCCGATGCACTGGCACATCTGGCAGGCTACACGATCATGAACGACGTCTCGGCGCGCGACTACCAGAAGAACAGCGGCCACTCGCTCGCCAAGTCGTTCGACACCTTTGCGCCCATGGGCCCGGTGCTCGTGACCGCCGATGAAGTACCGGATCCCCAGCGCCTGATGCTGTGCACGCGGGTCAGCGGCGAGATCATGCAGCAATCGAGCACCGGCGGCATGATCTTCGACATCCCGGCGTTGATTGAGTACATCTCCGCAGCGGCCACCCTCGAGCCCGGGGACGTCATCACCACCGGTACTCCCGCCGGCGTTGGCATGCGGCGTACCCCACCACGCTTTCTGCGCCCCGGTGATACCGTGGCTGTCGAGATCAGCGGGATCGGCACCCTGCAGAACCCGGTCGTCAGCGCCGCCGGGGAGTGACCGAGCAGTAACACTCGACCGACAACTTCGTACGACTCTTCCTTTGTTTCGCCCCCCTCGCCCGTTCCCAAGACGGCGCGCGGCTTGGCCTGAAACGTGTATCTCCGGGCCGAAAAAGAGCGGGGTCGTCAATGAACATCGGGAAGCTGGTGCTGATGGCAGTGCTTGCTGCGGGAGTGGCCATGGCGCCTCGGATCGCGGCAGCAAACGCTGGGGGCTGTTACGAAAATAGTGGCGGTTGCTGCAGCAGGGAGCGTCACGATGCGCACCTCGGGTTCGACGACGGCGACCACAGCGAGTGCCCGGACGATGCGAAGCTCGCCGCCGGCACCGAATGCGATGACGACGGTAACCCGTGCACGGACGACGTCTGCGATGGCGATGGCGGCTGCATGCACCCGGCGAACACGGCACCGTGCAGCGGCGACGGCAACCCGTGCACCAACGATCAGTGCAGCAACGGGACGTGCATGCATACAGCCGGAAACGCGGGGACGGTGTGCCGTGCCGCCGCCGGGATGTGTGATCTCGCCGAAACCTGTACTGGCACGAGCAAGTCTTGTCCGGCCGATGTGAAGAGCACTGCGGTGTGCCGGCCGTCGGCAGGGGCCTGTGATCCGGCGGAGAGCTGCGACGGGAGCCACAACAGTTGCCCCACTGACGTACTGGCAACGACGAACACCGTCTGCCGCGCCTCGGCGGGCGCGTGCGACCCGGCGGAGCATTGCACCGGCACCGCCGCCGATTGCCCCGTGGATGCCAAGAGCTCAGCCGTCTGCCGGCCCGCTGCCGGCACCTGCGACGTGGCGGAAAGTTGCGACGGCGTCAGCAACGATTGCCCCACGGACGCTTTCGTCTCTGCCAGCACAACCTGCCGCGCGTCCGCCGGGATATGTGACCCGGCGGAGCATTGTACCGGCAGCAGCGCGACGTGCCCACCCGATGCGAAGAGCACCGCGCTTTGCCGACCCGCCACCAATGGCTGCGATGTCGCCGAATTCTGTGACGGGACCACGAACAGTTGCCCGGCGGATAAGTTTCAACCCACCACCACCACTTGCGACTTCGGGGGCACCGCCTGCCAGCAAGGCACTTGCAACGGTGCCGGGAGCTGCGCCTTCGGTTTCAATCGGCCCGCCGGAACCGATTGCACCGACGGTCTCTACTGTAACGGTGCTGATACGTGTAACGCCGCCGGCGCCTGCATCCACAGCGGCGATCCCTGCCCGGGAACCCCATGCAACACGTGCCAGGAGAGCAGCCACAGCTGTTTCGATCCTGCGGGGATGACGTGCGACGACGGCGACGCTTGCACGCTCCAGGATCAGTGCGACGGGGCGGGGCAATGCAAGGGCGATGCGTTCATCAATCGATTCAGCCTCATTGCCGCCAACAATCTCTTGCGGCTCGACATCGGCACGCAGGTCGGGATGACCGAGTCCGCGATCAAAGGCGGAGTGTGCGCGCGCGAGATCGTGGCGCGGCAATTCGTCGAAGTGTCCGGCGATGCCGTGGCCTTGCGCGCGACGCCTGCCGAAGGCGATCTGCCTGCGGCGTTGCGGTTCTGGAAAGCCGACAAAGTGGGCGGCCGCTGCGTGACCGGCGGCGGATGGGTGAAGTGGACCGACGACGTGAGCGTCGCCGACGGGACCTGCGACATGACCGGCGGTGCGACCGAGCTGGCCGAATGCCAGGTGGCGCAGTGTTCCACCAACAGCCGATACGGCGTGCTTGCGTCGTTGACGCCTGATCTGGTGCTCCCGAACGCCATCAAGCTGAGGCGCTCGAAGAACACGCGGATCCCGAGCGTCGGTACGCTCGGCGCCGGCCGGGTCGTTGTCGAGGTGCCTGCCATCACTATCGGCGGGTACTCCAAGCTGACACTCGCCGGCGATGCGAGCACTACCCAGGTGATCGTCCACGTTCTGGGCCGCTTGTGGGTTGGGAGGCCGGGAACCATCGCCCTCGAGGGCCTGACGCCAGAGCAGGTCTTGTTCCTGGTGGATGGAACAGTCTTCTTGCATAGCTTTGGGAGCATCGCGGGGACCATCTACTCTCCGGAAAGTGTCCGGCTCGGCCTGTGGAGCACGCTCGATGGGGCCGTGATCAGTGAGAAGGTCCTGCGGGTCGGGAAGTTCGTTCAGGTCCAACATCACCCGTTCGTCGGGTGGTAGATGCCTGCCCGGCAAGGCCGGTGTTCGTTGCAAGGCCGGCCGGCAACGCGCGGGGCGGGACACCGGCGGGCGGTTGGTGTCCCGCGCGTGATTCGTGACGGTCGATAGATCCGCCGCCCGTCAGGTCTCGTCGCTCCCAGGGGCTGACTGCAAATGGGATGTCGGCGCGCCCTCGTCTGCACCGGCGCGTCGGGTCCAGGCTCGAATCTTGGCGCGTACCGTGCGGCGGTCGAGGCGCAACCGGCGTGCCGTCTCCTGGTAGCTGCCGGTTTGTTCGTACACCGCGACGCAGTAGCGCTGCACCACTTCGTCCGCGGTAAGCGTCGCGTCGCCGCTGCGGGCGGCGCGCGCCTCGCCGGCAGCGGGCGGAATGCGCGGCGGCCGATACTCGCCGCGGAGCAAGACATTGAGCACGCAATGCTCCAGCTCACGCATGTTCCCCGGCCATGGATAGTCGGTGCCCAGATGTGTGCAGACCCAATGTTCCGCCTCGGCCGCCAAGCTGTCCGCTGCGGTGACACTGATGACACGGCGGGCAACGATGCGCAGGAGCTCGTGCAGGTCGCCCGGCTTGTCGGCGAGCTGCTCGCGCAGCGTCGGCGTGGCAATCCGGTCGGGACAGATGCGGTAGTAGAAATCCTTGCGAAAGCGTTGCGCCGCGATCTCGTCTTCCAATGTGCGATTGGTGGCGGCGATCACCTTGCCGACGACGCGCCGCGGCGTCGTTTCGCCGATGCGTTGGAACTCGCGCGTCTGCAGAACCCGCAGCAACTTCACCTGAATGCTCGTGTCCAGCTCGCCGATCTCGTCGAGGAACAGCGCGCCGTGCGGACCGCAGGCTTCGAGCCATCCGCTCCGGTCCTGTGTTGCCCCGGTAAACGCGCCGTGGCGGTGACCGAAGAGCTCCGACTCGATCAGCGTCGGAGTCAAGGCTGACAGATTGACGGCAAAGAAGTGTGCCGCGGGATCGGCGGCGAACGTGTGGGTGCGGGGGCTGAACGGCAGAAAGCCCGACAGGGCGATGGCCCGTGCCACCAGCTCTTTCCCGGTTCCCGATTCGCCGGTAATCAGCGTTGGAATCTCGGCCATGCGCGGATAGAGCTCTTCGCGGTAACGCTGGCCATTGTGGGTAAAGATCGATTGCCAGACGGTGGCGCGTAAGCGCGCCGCCGGCTGCGAGCCGCCGAAGATCTGCCGGAAGATGTGGTGGAAGGCCCGTCGAGCTTGAAATCCGAGCGCAAACAGGTGCGCCGCATCGATGCGCTCGGAACCCTCGCGCAACGCCGGCGCCGGCGCATAGAAATGCTCCACGTCCTGCGCAAAGTGCCGATACCAGTCCACGCGCTTGCCAGGGCCAACGGCCGGCGTTCTTTCTCTGCTGCGCTCCTGTTGGTCGCCAGGATATGCCAAGTCGGATGGGCCGCGCGCCGCCTCCGCTGGTTCGATCAAGTTATACCAATCGTCTTGATAGCGCAGGACGAGCAGATACAGCACCACGCGGTGGTACTCGGCCAACTCCCCGGGCCGTGCCGTTTCGCCACCGACCAGGCGCTGTCGCAGCTCGGTGCCGAGGCGTTCGACGACGTGCCGTAGCGCGGTGGCGTTAGGGTTCAGCGCGACCGTCTCGCCGCCGGCGTGCCAGACCGTCGCCAGCGGCACGAAGGCGCTGCCCAGCACCCGGCGTTCGATCTCGATCCGCTCGGGAAGAAACGGATTGCAGTCGACCAGCGCGGCAACCGCCCGCACCAGCTCACGCTGCCCGCTAGGAATGAGGCCCATTGGCGCGCGATCATGGCACAAACCGGCTCCCGCTGGCCACTCGTGCGCTCCCGAGTACGGGCCAACTCACTCCAGAGGAATCGTCAGGTCGTTATCCACCCCGCCCGGGTCGTTGAACGAATTGACATACGCGGCCAGTGCCGGATCGCCGAGTTGCTCGGCGGTGTAGTGAAATTCCTCGTCGCCGTTTGAGATCGCCGGCCACCAGTCGTTGAGCCGGCGCGCCGCTGCCTCGGCGCGGTCGCGCGCGTAGTGAAACGGTTGCCCCATCAGCACGTCGGTTACGATAGGGACGAAGACACGCTTCGTATGCTCGTACGAGCTAGCCTGGAGGTTGGGCTGCGTGCGCGTCGCCTGCAACCTGCGGCTGCGGATTTCTGCGCAGCCGGCACCGACGGTCATGATGCGATAGGCATGCGGGTAGCTGGCTAGCGACGCGGTCACGATGTTGTACAAACCGGCTTCCTGCTTCACATCCTGCATGTGCAAGTGACCGGTCAGGGTGATGCGCACGCCGTGTTGGCGCAGAATCGCCTTCAGCTCCGCCGCATTCTCCACGTGAAACCAGGAGAACATCGGGTTCGCCGATTCCGCGGGCACATGATCGATAATGCTGTGGTGCAGCATGACGACCGTGTGGCGTTGTGGATCGCGCTGGCGTGCGAGATCCTCGTCGAGCCAGGCCAAAGTCTCGGGCGGGATATAGCCACGGTCTTCGTCGGGTTTCGACGAGCAGATCGCCACCAGGTGGAGGTCCGGCGCCGGGTCGCAGCTATAGTAGGTGTGTTTCGTGTTCTTGAACCCGAAGTCCCCGTACCAACGCGGGATCTCGTCGGCGCGCACCGGGACGACGGTGGGATCGAGAAACTCCGGCGGGCGCAGCGTCGCGGGTCGCGGTTGATCGTGGTTCCCCGAAATGCAGTACACCGGCGCGCGGAAGCGCGTGAGCAGCTCGCGGGCACGCTGGTGATTGTAGGGTTCGGAGTCCTTCGTGAGGTCACCGGCCACCAGGACGAAGTCGATGTCGGACCGCGCGTTGATCTCCGCGGTGGCCACTTCGAGCAACTCGACGCTCTCGGCATACATCGTGGGCTCGGTGGTGATCGGCGGCGGTGTCCATCCGGTGTCGGGATTGGGCACGGTGATGTGCGGATCCGCGATCAGTGCAAAGGTGGACACACGCGCATCCTTACGGAACCCGCGACACGGGGTCAAACCGAATGTGTGATCGCGGGCTTTGAAAACACGAACGCCCCGCCAGCAATGGCTAGCGGGGCGCTCGTGCAGTCAACGACGCTGCAGATCAGACTTTGCTGACGTTGCTCGCTTGTGGCCCCTTACGGCCGGGGGTGACATCAAACTCCACCCGCTGGCCTTCTTCCAGGCTCTTGAAGCCGTCACCGGCGATCGAAGAGTAATGGACGAAAACATCTTCGCCGTTCTCTTGCCGGATGAAGCCGTAGCCTTTTTCAGGGTTGAACCACTTCACGGTCCCTGTTGCCATGCGCAATCCCTCCTTTACAACAAACTCGTTCTACCGGGGGTGCTGCATGTTCAGGGAGGCTTGAAGCGGTGGATCGTTGCCTAGCGGAACGGCGGACCTCTCGGTGTAACTGGGGGCGATTGTATACAGAAGGGGCGCGCGCTCTGCAAGCGAAATGCGGGACCTGCGGCCGGCGCCCTTTCTATGGTCCGCTCCCCCCTTCGGGGAGCCTCAGGACAGGATTGGTCGCCGGGCGCTGCCAAGTCCGACTGGGCCTGCCAGATGCCTGCTAGCGGGTGTCTAATGCTCTCAGCTCACGCATTGCGGCGGCACCGTATAGCGACCCAACGGGGAGCGGTCGCACTGAGCCGGCGCCGGCCGCAGGCCCTTGCGTTGACTCCGCGGAGCCACGACAGCTATTATCACCGATGTTGTGTGGCGTTGTGGATGTTGAGGAACGCACCTTGTCGTATCACTGCCTATTTCCCGGTTCCACCGTTGCGGTGTCGAAGCTGACGAGGCGTTCGTATGCCCGGTGCTAACGGCGACGGCGTGTTGCGGGTCATTCCTCTGGGGGGACTCGGGGAGATCGGGCTGAATTGCCTGGTGCTCGAATACGGGGACGCCGCCATCGCCATCGACTGCGGCTTGATGTTTCCCGAGCTGCACATGCTCGGCATCGATCTGGTCATTCCGGACCTGTCGTATCTGCAGCAACTCGGCGACCGCTTTCTCGGATTCGTGATCACGCACGGCCACGAGGATCACATCGGGGCGCTGCCCTATGTGCTGCGCGACCTGCGCGTGCCGGTGTACGCCCCGCCGATGGCGGCGGCGCTGCTTACGGAAAAGTTCCGCGAACATGGCCTTGACGTACAGCTCGAGGTGTTGCGCCCGCGTCGGCCGTGGCGGATGGGTCCGTTCGGCATCGAAGCCATTCACATGACGCATTCCATCGTCGACGCCGTGGCGTTGGCGGTCACCACCCCGCTCGGCACCGTCATCCACAGCGGCGACTTCAAGCTCGATCAGACACCGATCGACGACGCGGCCTCCGACCTGCAGTGCTTGGCTGAGTACGCCGCGCGTGGCGTGTTGCTGTTGTTGTCGGATTCCACCAATGCGGAACGCGAGGGGTACACGCCGTCGGAACGCTCCGTGCGCGGCGGCCTGGATCGGATTTTCAGCGAAGCGCCGGGGAAGGTGTTCTTCTCAACATTCTCCTCGCACGTGCATCGGCTGTCGCAAGTGATCGAGCTCTCGCAGCGCTACGGACGGAAAATCGTCACCGTCGGCCGCAGCCTGAACAACAGCATCAAGCTGGCCACGCAGCTGGGCTATCTCGAATACCCGCCGTCGTTGTTTGCCGAGACGGGCAACCTGAAGGAACTGGCGCCAAACGAAGTGACGCTGCTGATCACGGGCAGCCAGGGCGAACCGCTCTCGGCGCTCATCCGGATCGCCGAGGGCGATCACCGCCAGGTGTCGATGAATGCCGACGATGCCGTGATCCTGTCATCGCGCATTATCCCCGGTAACGAGAAGTCGATCAGCAACATGATCAACCACATCTACCGGCGCGGTGCGACCGTGCATCACTCACACAACGCCTCGGTGCACGTGTCTGGTCACGCCAGCCGGGAGGAGCTCAAGCTGCTGCTGCGTCTGGTGCACCCGCGCTATTTCGTGCCGGTCCACGGCGAGTACCGTCACCTCGTGAGTC
>CAZTDK010000243.1:0-8444 GCA_964611965.1 uncultured Binatia bacterium (SeqCode)
GCCACCATCGGGAGGCCCATGTCGATTACGCGAACGCTCCGTTTCAGTCTGCTCTCACTTGTCGTGCTGCTCTCCGGGTGCGTGTTCATCACCGGCAATCTGAACCCGTTCAGCTCGACGCCGGAACCGTTGGAAGAACATGTCGTCTCCGGGGAAGGCAGCGCGAAGATTCTGCTGATCGACATCTCGCGGACGATCACCAACCAGGAAGAAGCGGGCGCCTTCGGGGTCAGCCGGCGCGAGAGTCTCACGGCGCGCATTGACGAGGAGTTGCGCCGCGCCGCCGACGACGACAAGGTGCGGGCGGTTGTGCTGCGCATCAACAGCCCGGGCGGCACGGTCACTGCCAGCGACGTCATCTACCACCAGCTCATGGCGTTCAAAGCGGCGCGTCACCTGCCGGTGACCGCGCAATTCCTCGACATGGGGACGTCGGGAGCGTACTACATCGCGCTCGCCGCCGACGAGATCGTCGCCAGCCCGACGACGGTGACCGGCAGCGTCGGCGTCATCATGTACGGCGTCAACGTCTCCGGCCTGATGGACAAGCTCGGTGTCCAGAACCAGACGATCAAGTCGGGCGCCCGCAAGGACGTCGGCTCGCCGCTGCGTCCGATGACACCGGAGGACCAGGCCATTTTGCAGGGCGTCCTCGACGGCATGCAGCAGCGCTTCCTCGGCCTGGTGCGTGAGCGCCGCTCGAGCCTCAATGCCGAAGGCGCACAGCTCATCAGCGACGGCCGCATTCTTACCGCCGATCAGGCTTTGCAGTTGGGCATGGTGGATCGCATCGGCTACCTGCAGGACACCCTGCAGACCGTCAGCCAACGTGTGAGTGCCGGCGGCGCACGCGTCATCATGTACCGCCGCCCACAGGAATTCGCGGAAAACATCTACTCGGCGGCGCCGCCGCTCCCATCGCAGCTCAATCTGATCAACCTGGACTTGGGCGCCGGGGCGCACGCCTCGCCGCAGTTTCTGTATATGTGGCAGCCCCCCCTGGAATAAGGCCTGCGGCCGGCGTCTCTTTATGGACCGCTCCCGTTGGTCGCTAGGGGCTGCCAAGTCCGACCGGCTGCTAGGACCTGCGGCCGGCGCCATCTCCATGTTCCGCTCCCCGCGGGGCCGCTGCGCGCTTCCAAGCCGGACAGGCTGTTAGGTCGGTGGCGACAACGATGCCGTCCGCTCCGGCTCGCGTCTGGGCGCTGCTGCTCGGCAGCAGCCTGCTGTATTTCTTCACCAGCAACGAAGCGGACAACGACCTCTGGGGGCACGTATTGTTTGGGCGCGACATCCTCGCCACCGGCGCCGTGCCGCGGGTGGATACCTACTCGTATACAGCCGCCGGCCATGCCTGGTGCGATCACGAGTGGCTGGCGCAGGTGATCATGGCCGATGCCTACACGCACGCGGGTTCACCCGGGCTGCTCTTGTTGAAGCTCACCATTGCGGTTGCCACGGCGGCGCTGCTGTTCGCCCTGATGCGCCGCCGCACTGTGCGCCCGGAGGTCTGGGGTGGGCTCGGCGTGCTGACGCTTGCCGTGCTGGCGCGTGGCATCGCCATCCGACCGCAGATCTTCAGTTATTTCGGCGTTGCACTGACGCTGTGGCTGATCGATCGGTACCAGCAGGGTCGGCGCCGCGTCCTGTGGGCGTTTCCCGCGGTCTTCCTTGCGTGGGTGAATGTGCACGGCGGCTTTGCGCTCGGACTGGCCATCCTCGGGCTCTTCGTTGCCGGCGAATGCTTGCGTGTGCGCGCGCGCGCCGCGCCGCTGCTGCTCGTGTGGGCCGCGTCGGCGGTGATCACCGCGCTCAATCCGTACGGCGTGGAGCTGTGGAGCTACATCTGGAGCGAGCTGAGTCGCCCGCATCCGATCACCGAATGGCAGCCGGTTGCCGCCGGTGACGTTTCGCAGCTCGTGTTCTTCGCGATGGCCGGACTGTTCGTGGTCACGCTGCCGTTCTTTCGCGACTGGCGGACGAACGGCTGGCAGCCGCTGCTGGCGCTGATCACCGGCGTCCTGGCACTGCGTTCGCAGCGGCACACGGCGGTCTTTGCGCTGTGCGCCGCTGCCCCACTGGCCGCCCAATTGGACGAAGGCGCGCGTTGGTTCATGCAGCGTTCGACCTTTACACTCGGTCCCGCGGCGCGCCGCATCGTCGCGGTGGCGCTGGTCTGCGTCGCCGCGTTGCAGCTGGTGCTGACTGGTCTGCGCTGGCAGCGCGACGGCCTGCAGATTGTCTTCGATCCGGGGGAGTTCCCCGTCGCCGCCGTGCAGGCGCTGCGCCGCGCCGGCGTGCACGCCAACCTGGCCGTGCCCCTCGACTGGGGGGAGTACGTCCTCTGGCATCTGGCACCCAACATCAAAGTCTCGCTCGACGGGCGCTTCGCCACCGTCTTCCCCGACGACGTGGTGGCGGCAAACTTCGCTTTCTTCACCGGCGAAAGCGATGGGCGCCGGTTGATCGACGACTATCCGAGCGATGCCGCGCTCGTGCCCGCGGGCTTGGCGCCGCCCACTCTCCGCCAACGCAATTGGGAGCGTGTGTACCGTGATGACGTCGCCGAGGTGTACGCACGCTCGGATCGTCCCAATGCGATGCCGCTGCCGCGTGATCCAGTCGAGTCGACGGGGTTCTTTCCGTAAACTGGATTCTCACGCGGGTACGGGCTGGACACGGCGCAGCACCCACACGGCCGATGCCAGCACCGCGAGCAGCGCCGCCGCCCAGACCCACGTAAAAAAATAGCTGAGGATCGCCACCAGGGTCAGGACCACGGCCAGCGTCTGCCAGGGGCGCCCGCCGGCCGCCAAGGCGAACACGACCGGCAGCTGCACATGCCAGGGTTGGAGCGCCGCGGCCAGCAACATCGTCAACGCCACCGCCAGCAGGCACAGCGCACCGACGAGGTCCAGCCCGCCGCGCCACTGAGAGGCCACCACTGCCAGCGCCGCGATGGCGAACAGCGTGAGTCGAATGCCATCAAACCAGGCCATGCCCCAGCGCCCGCCGACCAGGCCGAGGGCGTCGAGTCCCCAGAGGAGCGGCGCCAGGACCGGAGACAACCACATCGGGTAGATCGTCCACACGTTCGGTTGGCCCACCAGCCCCCGCCAGACCGCCGGCACGGCTTCAGCCAGCGGCGCCATCAGCACCGCACCGCACAGCGCACCGATGAACAGCGCCGCCGCAAGCCACCGCCCCGCCGCACGCAGTCCACCCTCGCGGTATGCCGCCACGAGAAAGACCGGAACGAACAGCAACGCGTACCACTTGTACCAGATGCCCAGCATGAGGGGCGCGGGCGCGAGGCGCGCGCGCGCGCCGCCCTCAGCGCACAGCATCCAGATCGCGCTGAGCACGATGAGCATGATGACCACCGCATCGTTGTGCGGCGTGCCGATGCTCTCGAAGAGCAGCAACGGATTCCACGCCAGCAGCGCCAGCGCCCGCCACCGCTCGGCGGGCGCGGATACGTTCAAGAGACGCGCGGTCAGCAATACCGTCACCGCGAGCATTCCCGCCGCAATCAGCTTGTACAGCCCGAGCGCGACGAGCAGCGATCCGCGCGCCAACCAGTCAACCGCCAGCGCCTGCCAGAGAAACAGCGGTCCGTAGGGTGGGGGGGACTTCGCCCAGACGACTTGGAAATACGGCTGCCACGGATCGTCAGGGAACGACGCCGGCGCCACCAGGTAGGGATTGGCGTGATACGTCCCCCACACTTTGCCGAAGAAGGCGTAGCCGATCGGGTCCTTCGAACCCACCGGAAAGCTCGCCAGCAGCAGCACGCCGGCACCCACGGCGCCGAGCAGGAGGTCACGCGGCGTCAGCGCGCGCCGCTCGAGAAACAAGGCGACGTACGCGAAGCAAGCGGCAGCAAACAGTCCAAAGTAGAGAAAGGTGATCCGCAGATCGTCGAAGCGTTCGAAATCGTTGTTCGTCAAATCCGACTTGAGAAACGAGGCAATCAGAAAGCCGGCGGCCAGCAGCACCGGCACCAGCGCCGTACGCCGCGGCAGCCATTCACTTGTCCGGTCCGTTGCCAGCATGAAGTGCGCGCGCCCGCGCCTCCAGCTTTTCCGCCTCGAGGTCGCGTCCCGTGTCGTGGAGCAAAGCCGCATAGTTGTCAAGCACGCGACCGAGCTCGCCACTGCGTGGATCGCCACTGCGTGGATCGTCACTGCGCGGGTCGGCGCCGCGTGGATCACCGGGTTGCGAGCCAGGCGGCTGAACACCGGGCGTCGGCTCGCCGCTTTGGGGAGCCGGCGCGGCCGCCTCCAAGATCGCCAGCGCTTGCGTGTAGAGCGGTTCCGCCGCCGCGGCGTCGCCTTGCGCCGCATAGAGCAAGGCGAGATTGTTGAGGCTCTGGGCAGTGAGCACGTGCGCGTTGCCGAGTGCAGCCTGCCGAATGGTCAAGGCGCGCGCGAGCAACGGCAGCGCGTCGGCGTAACGCCCTTGCGCGACTTCCAGCGCCGCCAGGTTGTTGAGGATCACGGCGACGTCGGGATGGTTGGGACCCTGCTCATGTTCGCGGATCCCCAGAGCCTTGCGATACAACCGCTCGGCCTCGGCAAACGAACCCTGTTGGCGCCGGAGGATCGCGAGATTGTAGAGCGTACTGGCAACCGCGAGCGGTTTCGTGCCTTTGTGTTCCTCGGCCTCCAACTCGGCAAGCAACTGACGCTCGGTGTCCGTGTCGACGGGCGTCTGTGGCGTCGGCGATGCGCTCGGCTCCTCGGAGTGCCACATCACGGCGGGCCGTCCCGGGGCTTCCATTCCCACTTCGGGCTGCGTCGTCGCGCAGCCCGCCGCCAGCACGAGGATGAACAGCACGGTCCGCAAACACATCTCGAGTCGCAATACCTCCCGCGCCGGCGCCGCGCAACGCGGAATCGCTGCGCGGTTCACGCTCCGACGCGGCGGCGCGTGGGCACGCCCCCGGGAACTCGGCAACGTCACTGCGGGCGTCGCCCGAGTCGGCTCAACCCAAGGCCAGCGCCGCTCGCGCGCTACTGGTCACCATCTCAACCGGTGCGGCGCTCTGAGCGGCGCGAGCGGGCGCGTCGAGCAGGCGTTCGTGCCACTTGGCCACGAGGCGGCGAAAGTAGCTGGGTTCGATCTCCAGCATCTCGCTGATATGCTCGAAGGAGAAGACGTGATCGTTGGTGGTGCGCGCAATCCACGCCGCAGCGTCTTCGAACAGGATGCGGCCATTCCGGTCACGGGCGCCGACGTGCTTCTGGTAGTCGTCGAGCGCATTTTCGAGCACGGCGAGCATCAAGCGCTTTTCGCTGGAGAGGGTCGAACGGCGGCGCCGAGCGGCGACGAACTGCTCCGTAATCAGGACATCCGGTTCAAAAAGCCGTCCCTCGGACATATGCGTTTCTCCTCGGGCCTGCGGCCAGCATCATTGCCATGGCCGGCCCCCTCGTTGGTCGCTGCAGGCCGCCAAATCAGACAATCTGCTAGCCGTAGCGGTTTGCTCAGGTAGCTGCCAGCCCCGTAAAATTCGCGGTAGGCAGTCGATAAGAAAAATGAAGGAAAGCCGCGGAGGCCCGAACGGGCCTCCGCGGGCGATTCGTTACAGCTTGGTAACGTTGGATGCTTGCGGTCCCTTGTTGCCTTGGGTCACGTCGAAACTGACCTTCTGGCCTTCATCGAGACTGCGGTAGCCTTCACCAATGATTGCCGTGTGGTGCACGAACACGTCGTCACCATCGTCGCGGCTGATGAAGCCATACCCCTTGTCAGCATTGAACCATTTCACTGTTCCAGTTGCCATGAGCTTCCCTCCTTTCCTTTTGAATTTGTCGCTGGGAAGCTGCCGGATCCGGAACGCGATTGTGATAGCGAACTCGAAAGCCGAAGGTACGTGCCCTTCGGCTTCAAAGGGACTGCTCTTTCTCCCCGTTGAGACTGGCAGCCTACCTAACTGACTTTCGCGCAAAGTACAGGGTGTGGCTGTGAATTTGTGAGCGACACTGTCGATGTCCGGGATTACGCAGTACGCGGTCTCCGCCGCCAAATCGCCTGCGCTTCAATGGATGCGTGCCATCGAACGCGCGATCGCCAGGAACGCGGAGGGTATCCATATCAAGCCCGAGACAATGCAGCATGGGTCGAATGCCCCAGCGCTCCACCCGTTGTGGGGTGCTTCACCCAATTCGGGAACGACCGACGCATGTGGGAGCGCTTTCGACTCTGGCAAGTGTTTTGCCTCCTCCTGGGAGAGCGGCGATGTGTTTCTAACTGTACCCCAAGCGCCGCCGATGAGCTCGGAGCCCGCGATGAACCGCTTGGATCTCTGCCCAGCCACAGGCTACGCGCCCCCGCTGATGCGAGCCATGCATGCGGCAGTCGACGTCCATCCCCCAGGCCCGACACTCGCCGCGGACGACGTGCGCAAGCGCGACGAATTTGCTCGGTGGGCCCTGCCACACATGGACCTCGTCTATACGGCCAGCCTGTACCTCACCCACAGCCGCGACGAAGCCGAAGATCTCCTGCAAGAAACCTATCTCCGGGCGTACCGCTTCTGGCACCAGTTCACGCCGGGAACGAACTGCAAGGCCTGGCTGATCACCATCCTGCACAACAACTTCAATGATCGCTACCGCCACCGCTATCGCGACCAGCAGGCAGTGGAGTTTGACGAGGAGCTATACAGTGGCAACGCAGCAGCTGAGGCGACGCCGAACGATCCGGAAACGCTCGTGCTGTCGCACCTGCTCGATGAAGAGGTGGAAGACGCGCTGCGGACGCTGCCGCTCGAATTCCTTGAAGTGGTCATATTGGTCGACATCCACGAGCTGACCTACGAAGAGGCGGCGGCGGGATTGGGGTGTCCCATCGGCACGATTCGCTCACGCCTTTCACGCGGCCGGCGCTTGCTGCACGCCGCCCTGCAAGGGTACGCCAACGAGCGCCGCTGGCGAGACGACAGACACCAGACGCTCAGACAACCGCCCTAGGGCCTGCGGCCTGCGTCTCTTCTATGGACCGCTCCCGTTGGTCGCTGCGTACTTCCAAGTCCGACAGGCTGCTAGCGCCTGCGGCCCTACCGGCGGCGTCTCTTCCAATGGTCCGCTCCCGTTGGTCGCTAGGGGCTGCCAACGTCTACAGACTCCCGATGACAAGGTATTTCGCTTCCGTTGTCTGTCCCTAGCAACCTGTCGGGCGGGGGAGCGTGCAGCGATCCAACGGGGAGCGGTCCATAGAAGAGACACCGGCCGCAGGCGCTATGCGGGACATGCATTCAGGGTATTGTTCACGGCCGTGATGATCTCGGTGATCTCAACGGTACCACTGCCGTCGGCATCGCCAGCCGTACATGCGGACAGCGGCGCACTGCCCAGGGCGATGTTCACCATGGTAATGAGCTCGTCGATGGTGACGTCACCGCTGCCATCGCAGTCGCCGACGCATGCAGCGGCGGTCGTCGCCTGCACCTCGTAGGCTCCGATGTCGACATGCTGGCCGGATTGACGCGCGAGGCCGCGTTGATCGGTCGTCAAATTGAGCGGCGGGCCGGTGATCGAGTCGTCTCCCGCGTCGATGGCTGGGCTTGGCCCGCTGCACGCCGCGCCTGGAACCCCCGCCGCCGTGCACAGCGCCAGTGTCTGAGTCGGCCCGCCGTTGTTGGCCAGCGGCGCGAGAAGTGGATTGGTGTTCAGCAGATCGGGGCTGGAGAAACACGTGGCATCGCTGCTAAGATTGTGGCTGCCTTGCTCCACACCGGTGCCGTCACAGTTCTGCCCGCCGAAACTGGTCGCCATGATCGTGTTGAGTACCGTCGCCGTCCCTTCGGCATCGTTGTACATATTGTTGCCGGAGGCGACCGGCGCCGAGTTGTCGCTCAACGTACAATTGGCCAGCGTGAGCGAGCCACCATTGTAGATGCCGCCGCCACCGAAGTCGTTGCCGGTGGCCGAGTTGGTACTCAGCGTGGAGTTGGCCAGCGTGGCCGTCCCATCGACATCGTTGTAGAAGCCGCCACCATCCTCGCCAAAGTTGCCACTCAACGTGCAGCCGCTCACGGTCATGATCCCATCATTATAGATGCCACCACCGCCAACATCGGTGCTGGCCGAGTTGCCGTTGAGCGTGCAATTGCTCACCGTCGCCATCCCGTCGGCGTCGTTGTACACGCCACCGCCGTCGACGGCAGAGTTGCTGCTGATCGTGCTGTTGCTCAGGGTCAGCACGCCGTCGTTGTATACCGCGCCGCCGCCGAAGTCGTTCCCGGCGGCATTCGATCTGAACGTACAACCGGTCAGCGTTGCTACCCCGTCGACGTCGTTGTACACGCCGCCGCCATCGTCGCCGACGTTGTTGTTCAGTATGCAGTTGGTCAGCGTCAGCGTGCCATCGTTGTAGATCCCGCCCCCGCCAGAGCTGTTCCCGTGCAGGATAGTCAGGTTCGCAATACTCACGGTGCC
>CAZTDK010000244.1:0-5045 GCA_964611965.1 uncultured Binatia bacterium (SeqCode)
GGAGCTGCCGCTTCGAGATGCCCACCGCCCACACGTCGCCGTTGGGCACGACGATGATCCCCTGCATCAGCCCCAGCTGGCCGTCGAAGGTGATGCCCTCCGGCGGAGTCAGCGGCTTGCCGCTCTTGTCGAAGATCGCGATCGACTTGCTGCCGTAGCTCGAGAGCCAGACATTACCATTCAGGTCGATTGCATTACCGAATGTGCCGCCCTCCATGCCACCGCCGGTAAACCCTGTCGTGAGCGGCGACAGGGCCCTGCCGTTAGGCGCGAACTTGGTGGCGTTGCCCTGCCAGAGCGAATCCTGCCCCTGCCAACCGACGGTCCAGTTGTCGCCGACCCAGAGGTTGCCCTCGCTGTCGAACATTGCCTTGCCGCCGGCGCGAAACCCGCCGCCGTCGAACTTGAGGGGCAGAACCCACGCGCTGGGCGCGAAGCCGAGGTACGGCATGTACGGCACCGGCCGCATGGTCTTGCCCCGCTGGATCGGGTAGTACGCGTCGAGGAGCGCGAACATTCGTCCGGGTTGGTACCACGGATACCGCGCGATCGATTGCGCCGCAGTCAGCGTGTCGGTCGGGGTACCGCCGGTGGGAGGCGTCGCCGCCGCAAAGAGACTGCTACACGCATTCGGCGTTACCTCCGCCACGCAACCGGCGAGCACGTCGGCCAGCGTCGCGAAGTTGGCCATCGTCGGCGTCTGACCGCTGTTGAGCGGCCCTTGGATGGCGTCGCCCCAGCCACCCGTCGCAAGATCGACAAAGTTGGGCACGTTGCCAGCAGCGATGCGCAAGCCGAGCGCGTGCCCCTTGATCGATGTGCCATTAAGGAACTGTGCATTGGTCCACACCGAGGCCACCGTCGTGAATTCGTTGATGACCACCTTTGCAGGAGGCTTGTTGCCCAGCACTGCTAGCAGGGCGATGGCCGGGTTGTCCCCGCTCCCCTTGTTCGCGGTCGCTTGCCCACCTTGGGCGACGAGATAGAGGACGGCATCTTTTCCAGGAGCCCCATAGGCGGACAACGCGAATCGGCCATCAGCACCGGTTTGTGCCTGCGCCAACTGCTTCGGGTCCCCAGCCCTCGCAGCCCACAGCGTCACGGTTGACTTGGCGATCGGGGCACCCGCGCCAAGGACCTGACCTTTAATCCCGTCTGCGCGAGCCGGCCTGGTCGACAAGACGCCGGAGACGACAAGCGCCGCAGCAAACCATCGCCCTACGGCTACGGAATTCCGCCCATT
This sequence comes from uncultured Binatia bacterium (SeqCode), assembly GCA_964611965.1. Lineage (GTDB taxonomy): Bacteria > Desulfobacterota > Binatia > HRBIN30 > HRBIN30 > CAZTDK01. The sequence goes on from CAZTDK010000244.1 coordinate 1,244, forward strand.
CTGGCTTTCACCCATTTTCCTTCTCCCATCCCAACTCATCTTGGAAACAGCAACTGCACCTGCGCCCGCAGCTGCCAGTCCGGGCCGAACTCGGGTGTGTCGGCGTTGTAGAACGCCTGCAGTTGCGTGTTCACCGGCAGCCCCACTTTGCCGACGCGCCACAGCTTGCCGCCCCCTCCTCCTACGGGAACGGTCCAGTGATTGTCGCCGCTAGCGGAGAAGTTGGCGGTGATGATCGGCGCGGTGACCAGGTACCAGCCGTGGGCGATGTTGTAGTTCACGAACGGCTGCATGAGGAAAGCGTTGACGTGCTTGTCGCTCCAGCCGGCGAAATCCCACTGCTGATTGGCAAGCGCGCCGACCACCCACGGTCCGTCCATGAAGAGCCCGACGGCGGCCGGACCGGCGCTCCAGCGGCCGCTGCCGAGACGCGACACGGTCGCGGTCGGCAATGTCAGCGTCGGGCCGACACCCCAAATGAATTTCCCGGGTTTGGCCGGCGACAGGAAAAAGGTCGGATTGATGTCGCCCATCCCAAACGCTTCGGTGCGTGGCCCCCGGTCAAATAATTCGGGTTGGTTGATGATCGGCATGATCGTGCGGGTGATCAGGTTCCAGTCGTTGCCGATGGGAATGGGAATGACCGGCTGGACATTGAGCACCCACTGCGTGACGTTCCTGGTGCCGGTGTTGAAGTTGAAGTTGTTCTGAAAAGGCACGCTGATCAGGTTGGCCACCGGGTTCTGCGTTTCCTTGGCGAGCTCGGTGGTGTTGTCGTCACCGGCAGCTGACGGCTTGGCGTCCTGCGCCCGGGCGGCGCTCGCCAGCAACAGCACCACCACTGTTACCGTCAGCGTGAGGCACCGCCTCGAACCGATCTCCCGCATAGTCTCGTCCCTCCTCTGAGTGCGAACAGTTCTTGGCCTGGAGCGCGTCCCTACGAGCAGCTCGCGTGTTAGCACGTCAAGCGCCAAGCACAAACCGCGGCAATGATCCAGTGCCACCAGCGAATCCTTCCGGAAGGCAGGACTCCGGCCGGCTCCGCGACCATCTGGTCGGGACCGGTCGCGAGATCCGTTTCACGCGGGGGGATCACGCAGACAGGGGTGGAACCGCATGCGGCGACCCCGCCCACAAGTGGTTTCAGCTCACTGCGCTGGCGCCGGGCGCTTGCCCATCTCCAGCTTCTCCAGCGCTTCCTTGGCCTTCGGGGATGATATCGTAGACTGACGGGTTGTTGGGCATGAAGCCGATTTTGAATTGCGACGGACACTCAAATGATCGATCACAAGCGGCCACGAACAGCACGTACGAAGTTTTGGATGTCCTTGGGGGATTCACTATGGGAGCCGTTCAATGTCAACAGAACGGACAAACCAAATCCCCGGTGGAGACGCGGAGTAGAATTGTTCGACGAAACCGTCGAAGCGTACCCGCCATATCGTGGATAGAGCCGGGGTGGCGACAAGCTCACGCGCCATTATGGTGCCTACGGTTCCTATTGGGGGACCTGGGACATTTCTGACGGGCACCGCTTTGACTAGCCGTACTCGATCGCCTGGTACAAACTCACCGCACATCATCCGCGACATCGCCTCATTCGAAGAAGCCTTCGAGGAGAGGCCCTGGGACGCTGGCACTCGAGAGGGAGCAATTGGGCCAGCGCCCCAGGGGTCTGCGCCCGCAGACTTTCGTGGAGTCTGCGGGCTAACAGGTCACGGGAGGGTATCCAAGAAGAGCTGCCCTGAGCTATTCAGAGCCGGTGCCGGGAACACTGCACCAAAGCAGTCAGCACCGCCGTTCGGCTGCAACTGAACGATCACCTGCGTGTCTTGCTGCAGCACCTGCGATCCAACCGGCGTCGGCACCGGCAGATTGATTCCGACGCCGCTGACGGTAATACTGCCGCTGGAGGTTGGGTAGTTTCTCTTCAGCACCACGCGTCCCACACCATCAGGGGTGTGTGCCTTGTTCAGATACCGGAAGCCGGAACCCGTGCGTGTCCAATTGGCGCCGAAGGGGATCTCTGATCCAAGGGCCAAGCTCGGGGTACCCGCGTTGGTGTCGTAAATACACAGGTGATAAGTGGTGGATCCGATCTTCGGATCGCCGAACTGCGCCACGTCGACGAGCTGATTTGGCGGGCCCACCCATTTCCAGCGCAGGGTGCTTCCCGCCGCGGTGTGGAGGGCCAGACGGATTCTTGCTTTTACCGGCTGGAGGCAGCTGAAGAGCGGAGTGGGCGCACACCCTCCTGGCGGGGTGTTTGTCGGCGTCGCTGTCACCGTCGGCGTTGACGTGACTGTTGGCGTATTCGTCGGCACGAGCGTGCCCGTTGGGGTCCGCGTTGAAGTCTGAGTTGGCGTGTTGGTCGCGGTGTTCGTCGGAGTCCGCGTGTTGGTCGGGGTCTTTGTCGGCGTGTCCGTCGGCGTATTCGTATGGGTCGGGGTGTTGGTTGGCGTATTGGTCGGCAGCGGGGTGTTGGTCGGCGTATTGGTTGGTGGAAGGGTGCCGGTCGGCGTCTGCGTCGGCGTATCCGTCGGCGTCCGGGTTGGCGTCTGTGTCGGGGTATTCGTGATCGTCGGCGTCAAGGTCGGCGTAAACGTCAACGTCCGCGTCGGCGTCACCGTCGGTGTTGGGGCAATGCAACTGTTATGATCCGCCAAGACCGAGACGGTATTGTCTCCAGCGTTGGCAACGACCATGTCGATCGCACCATCGGCATTGAGGTCGCCGATCGCGACCCCTTCAGGACTATTGCCGACGCTGAAATCAATGGGGGAACCGAAGCTACCGGTACCGGTGCCGGCGAGGATCGAGACCGTTCCCGTAGCAAAATCCGTCACCGCAAGGTCGAGCGCGCCCGTGCCGTTGAGGTGCCCCGCGGCGATCCCGTATGGAAAAAAGTTCGTCGGAAACTGAGCTGCAGCACCGAAACTACCGGTACCCGTCCCGAGCAGGACGGAAACAGTGTTGTCGCTGCTATTCGTCACCGCCAGATCGACCAGGCCATCGGTGTTGAAGTCACCCACGGCCACGGACTGTGGGCCGTGGCCCACGGGGAATGCGACGGGGGCCCCGAAGCTTCCGGTACCCGAACCGAGCAAGATCGCAACGGTGTTGTCATAGTGATCGACCACTGCCATGTCGAGCTTCGCGTCACCGTTGAAGTCGGCGAATGCCACGGCCACCGGAACATTCCCGACACTGAACGGTGTTGCCGCACCGAAGCTTCCGGTGCCGGTGCCGAGCAGGATGGAGACGGTATTGTCGCCGGCATTCACCACGGCCACGTCGAGGTTGCCATCGCCGTTGACGTCGCCGACCGCCACGGCGGACGGGTCGATTCCCACATTGAAATTTGTGGCAGCCCCGAAGGTGCCGTCGCCGACGCCGAGACGGAGCGAAATGTTATGGCTACCGAAGTTCACACCACCAAGTCGCGCTTGGTGTCGCCGTTGAAATCGCCGCTCGCTAGTCCGATCGGGGTACTCCCCGTAGCAAAGGAGCTGGCAGTACCGAAGCTCCCCGAGCCGGTGCCGAGGCGAATCGTGACGGTCGCACCGCTCTGGTTGGCCACAGCCATGTCAGGCACGGTGTCCCCGTTGAAGTCATCCAGCACGACGGAGCCGGGATAGCTTCCCACGCCGAAGGTGGTCGCCGGGCCGAAGAGGACCTTGGTGCAATCGGTCGGCGTCAGCGTCGGCGTCTGCGTTGGGGTGTTGGTCGGCGTCTTAGTGGGCGTAGCCGTCGGGGTGTTCGTCGGGGTATTGGTCGGCGTAACCGTCGGGGTGTTCGTCGG
>CAZTDK010000244.1:5145-8444 GCA_964611965.1 uncultured Binatia bacterium (SeqCode)
CCGTCGGGGTGTTCGTCGGGGTATTGGTCGGCGTAACCGTCGGGGTGTTCGTCGGCGTGTTAGTGGGCGTAACCGTCGGCGTGATGGTCGGGGTCGGCGTGATGGTCGGCGTGTTGGTCGGAGTATTGGTCCCGGTTATGGTCGGGGTATTGGTCTGGGTCGGCGTGCTTGACGGGCTATTGGTCGGCGTATTGGTCGCCGTGATGGTCGGGGTGTTGGTCGAGGTCGGAGTGTTGGTCGGGGTAAAGGTTCCGGGAGGTGTGCCGCCTTTGTAGGTCACGATGTTGGCGTTCCATCTGACGCTCGCGGTGTTGGTGGATGTCGAGGCAAGACCGGTGGTGGCGGAGACGACGAGGTAGCCGGTAAGGCCCTGGAAGGCTGTGCTGGTTTGGCTGAGCCACGTCCAACTGGCGCCGGTGCCGGTGCCGGTCGTGTTGGCCCAGGAGATTGCGCCGACGGCGACCTCGTCCGCTTGCGCCAATGCGGCCGTGGTCCCTGAATTGGCGGCGGTCGAAGTGCCCGATGCGGGAGAGGTCTTATCAACCGGGGTCACACCCACACCCGAGAACTGGAGAACGTTGAAGGTGTTCCGCACCGTCCCCGTGGTGTTGAACTGGACCGAGATCGTATCCGTCGTGGCCAGGGGGTTCTGGACGTTGGTGTAACACTGAACCACCACATGCGGGGAGGTGCTGAGCAGTCCGGCCTGGGCCCACGTGTTGCCCTTGCTGTCTGAACAGAGGATGGATGTGAACGCGGTGGTGTAACTCGCCTCCACGCCGACCACGAGGAAGGTGCCGCCGGCGATGGCGGATACCGGATTCTTGGTCAGCGTTTGGCCGGCCGTGGTGCCGGTGGCTCCGCCGTGGTTCGCCACAAAGGCAACGGTCGCCCAACTCGTGACCGGCACGAGGAGAGCCAGTAGCAAGGCCACACAGGTGAGCGCGCGATAACACCACGGATCAATTCCGGACGGCTCTGCATTGTGGCCGGAAACACGGCAAACCGCGATCTTTGAGCGAAATTTTCTGTCTTTAGCCATCATTTGACGCCTCCCCCTCTGGGTTTTGAGAATTCGGCCCACGAAGATATTGCCCACCCTTTCCACAGTCCGAGGACAGAAGTCAAGCTAAAGTTGCATCCTATCTAAAACTTTCGATTTACCAATACCTAAGCTCTTAGCGCTTCAATGACCAGGCCTATAGGCGCATCCCGGACTCAGCCTACCCCCGTTTTATGGACCCTATCTAGACTGATATTATCCACCTAACACCAAGAGTTATAACGGCTTTCTACGCCGCTCCAACCTTCACAGGGAGATCAAAACGTATGAAACGATTGCGGCTATCGCCACAGATTATCCAAAAGAACGGCGGCTATCCTTGGCTAACACCAGGTCAGGGCCTACTACCTTTGACTTAGAGGATGAAAGGTTCAGATGGCTCCCAAGCGCGCGGCGTAACGGAAAGCGTCTCGTCGGATCGGCATTTACGCCGAAAGGACGCGTGCGCTATAGTGCGGTTTTTCCGGAGGTTAGGTAATGCAATTTCTGGATGCTCCGACAGTTGAGGAAAGTATCGCTCGTTGCCGGCTGCTCGTCTCAATGGCGACGCTGATCGCCGTGTATCTCGACCCAAGCCAGCCGCTGATCACCCACTGGAGGCCGCTGGACACCGGGGCGTTCGTGATCGACCCGCTGGTCCTGGCGCTGCTCGGGGCCTATTTCTGCTTCGGCCTGTGCATCTTGATGTTGCGGCGCGAGGTCTTGCAGCAGCCCTGGGTCTCGACGACGTGCATCTGGTGCGACGTGGCGTTTGGCGCGGCCCTTGGCGTGTTCACCGAGGGCGCGACCGGTGCGTCTGGTGTGGTGCTCCTGTTTGCAGTCATCGAGGCCTCCTCGACCTCAGGCCTCCGCCGCGCCTTGTTGGTAACGCTGGTAAGCGCCCTCTTGAGAATCGCTATCATCGTCGTATTGAGCCGCGAACAATTCGGCTCATACATCATGCGACCAGTGTACATGTCCATTATCGGCTACGTGATTGGCTATATCGGCCAACAGCGCTTGAATCTGGAGAACGGAATTCGTGAGTTGGCCGCTGCCGTCGAGCGTGAGCGTGTGGCACGCGACATCCACGACGACCATGCGCAGGTGCTGGCCGGCATCGGTATGCGACTGGATACGTGCGCGGAGTTGCTGCGCCGCGGCCGACACATGGATGCCGTACAGGATCTGGAAAAACTCGAGGACAGCGTGAACCAGGAGTACGATGCGTTACGCAGCTATTCGCGGTCGCTGCGTGGCGTCGACACCGCGGAAACGCCGCCTGAAAGCGTCGCACCGACCCGCTTCTCCGTGCATGTGCAGTTTGAGGCCTCCGGCACGGTCGTCGATCAAGTGCTGCAAATTCTTCGGGAAGGGGTGCGGAATGTCATGCGGCATGCCAGCGCTGCCACGGCCATCATCGGAGCCGAAACCCTCAATGGCCAGGTCCGTATCCACATTGACGACGACGGCGTCGGCTTCCCAACGTCCGCGCAGCCTCCCTGGTCGATCGCCTCGCGTGTCAACGAGTTCGGTGGCGCGCTTTCGCTTGGAGAGGACGATCGGCCAGGGGCGCATCTCGCCATCAGCCTCCCGGCGCGATGACCATGCACGCCACTCCGCTGCGGGTCATCGTCGCGGATGACCATGCGTTGTTCAGGGAAGGATTGATAAATCTTCTCAAGTTGCAGGCCGACATTACAGTCGTCGCCGAAGCCGACCGGCTCGACGAGATCCCGCCACTGCTGGCACAGTTCGCGTGCGACTTGTTGCTGCTGGACTTGGGAATGGAAGGTCATTCGCTGGTCGACATTGCCAGTCTCGCGGCTCAGGTCCCCGTTATCGTCGTCACCGCCAGCGACATCGAAGACGACTTGGCAGAGGCGATCCGTTCCGGCGCGCGGGGTATCGTCCTGAAACGATTCGCGGTGAAGACGTTGATGGAGGCCATTCACGCCGTGAGGGATGGACACATGTGGATGCCGCCGTCGGTGCAGGCGCAGGTCATCGCCTCCCTACAAGACACCTCACGCGGCAATCTCACGGTCCGAGAACGGGAAATCATCCGCCATGTCGCCCTGGGACGGCGCAATGCCGAGGTGGCCAAGGATCTGGCCATCAGCGAAAAAACCGTCAAGACTCACCTGGTCAATATCTTTCACAAGCTCGGCGTTCGCGATCGCGTCGGGCTCACCCTCTACGCCGCGCGAGTCGGCATTATTGGAGTGCGTGAGCAACGAAAGTGACCCGGCGGCCG
>CAZTDK010000245.1:0-8409 GCA_964611965.1 uncultured Binatia bacterium (SeqCode)
TGCATGAGCTTGGAGACATACGCCAGGCTGACATCCCCCTGGCGCAACTCCGCGTGCGTCAGGGTACGTACCCCGCGGGTGCGCTCGATCTGATGTCCGTCGAAGGTGAACGTGACCTCCTCGATGCCATGGCGCTCCGCAGCCGTGCCGAATGCCGCCTCCGCGCCTTTGAGGCCGCCGCTGTATAGCACGCATTCGCTCACATGCATCTGCTCGTTGTCCTTCCGACCCAGGCATGGGCGCGGTATGCATAGCGGAGCTGCCTCGCGAATGTAAGGGACGCCGGGGGGCGTTGAGTTGACGGCCGGTATGATTCGCCGGCGTCTCTTCCATAGGCTGGCCCCCCCTTCGGGGAGCCTCAGGACAGGATTGGTCGCTAGGGGTGCCCTCGCGAGGGCGCTTGGGCGCGGCGCGCTATTGCTCTCGACGGCCGGGGTCGTTCACCGTGCTACCGATCCGATCTCCACGCGGACGGCCGGCGCCGCATCGGTGAGATCAGCCGCCGGCTCCTTTCGCTTGACGCGCGTTGCGTCGAGGCCGTGTCCCTCTTCCAGTGCACTCTCGGTGTGTGCCAGGCGCTCGTTGGCCAGCGCCGTCAGCTGCTCGGCAGGAATAGCCGGCTGCTCATTGAGCCAAGCATCGAGCGCTGCGGAGTCCTCCGCCGACAGCTCCGCCGGCTCATCTTTGGCGCGCGCTGCGATGGCCTGACGGACCCGGTCGCGAGCGCTGCGCTGTGTGAGACCACGCAACGTTCCGAGGACGCCGGCGTTGTCCCAGGTCTTGAGGAGTGCCTGCTCGCGCAACCAGCGCACATCGGTATTGGTCACGCTGGTTTCGAGGGTCACGCCGATTCCCGGGCGATTGGCCATGAAGGCGGCCAGTTGATCGACCTGCTGACTGCCGGATGCGTCAAGCTCGGCGCGTCCGGGCCGGAAGCCAATCGGCGCCGGGGCCGCGACGGCACCTTCCTTACCGCTGAACACCGCGCCGACGAGCTTCAATGGTGACGTCAGTGCATTTACAATCGCGTGTCGCAAGGCGCCGGCAACGACGCTCATCACGTCGATCTTCGTGCCTTGCGAGTCGGCTTCGATCGGAATGTCGAGCGTGATATTGCCGTTGAAGTCGCGCATGAGCGCCAACGCCATCTCGAGCGGCACACCGAACTGCTGCTGGAACAACGAGTCCCCCGTGCCGCTCTGGAGGTTCAGGTCATGCAGCGTCAACGCGGTGCTCGCGTAGTAGCGACCCTGCTTGCGCGAACCTTTGGTGACCAATGAGAGTGCGCCACTGCCGATGCTATAGGCCGAGAAGCTCGTGGCGTAGGGGTTGTACGGCGGCAGCGCGAGCTTGTCGCCGTACACTTCGAACCAGCCCTCGTCGGGATTCAATGCGCCATACATCTCAAGGGTCCCGTTCTCGGGTCCGGTGGCGGAAAGCTGAATCTTGTCGATCGACAACGGCGGCCAGCGGAGACCGCGCACGTCGATATTCAGCGGAGCCAAGCCGCCTTTGAAGAACGGCTTCACCGACCGATCGAGTGTTGTCACCTGCCCGTCCGTCAGCCGAAACGAGGAGAGGATGACTTCGACTGGTCGAGGCGGCGCCTGGGCTTGGGAGCCTTGCGGAGGCGGTGCCGGCGCCGGCGCTTGTGCCGCGGCCGGCTCGGATGTCGACGCCGGCGAGAACTGTGGCAGCAGCAGCCCGTCGGTTGTGCGGGTGAGCAGCGCTGTCGGACCGGCGAGACGAACGTCACCAACCGTCACCCGAACCGGCTGCTGTGGGCTTCCCGGAACGCTGAGATCGGTGATCGGCAGGTCGAAAGAACGCGTTCCAACGAGGAACACTTTAGGGTCGCTACCCGCCAGCTTGAACTGGGCAATCGAGACCCGCCCGTTCCGCAGTTGAACGTCAGGAGCCGGCGCCGCGGCGGGTTGCGCCGACAGCTCCGCGATCCCCACGTCAATGCCTTGCGTATCCATCGAAAAGCCCGGAGATCCGAGCTTGAGCTGCGCAAGCGACACCCGGCCGTCACGCAGTTGGACATCAGTTGCGGGCGCTGTGGTCATGAGACCGCGCGCCATGACGTCCGCGATAGCCATCTCGATAGATTGTGCATCCATCGATATGCGTTGCGGCTGTTCGGCCGCAGCGTGGACATCGCCGACAGCCAGATGAACGCCGGCGTGCAGGTCACCACGGGTCGGCACTCCGGGTGCGGTGGCTAACACCCCGCCGGCGGTGAGATCGGAGAGCGTCAGCTCGAAGGAACGCGCGCCAACGTGCAGTGCCTTGGGATCGGCGCTGGTGAGCTTGAGATCGGTAAGCGAGGCCCGCCCGTTGTGGAAGCGTACATCGGAAGCGGCCGTGGGGGCTTGCGCCAGTATTCCCTGTGCCGAGAGCTCCGTGATACCGAGGTCGAACGTTTGCAGTTCCACGGCGACTCCCTGCGGTCCCGTGGGTGCGGCATGGGCGTCGGCAAGCGCGAGATGGATGCTGCCCTGCACATCGCCACGGGTCGGCGCGCCGGGTGCCGCGGGCAGGACTCCGCCGGCGGTGACGTCAGCGAGGGTAAGCTCGATAGACCGAGCGCCGGCGGAGAGGCCTTTGCCATCTGCCGAGGCGACACTTGGATCGGCGAGCGACAGCGTGCCGTCGAAATGCACGTCGCCCGATGCCAGTTTGCCCCTGCCAGGACCGGCGCCCGGCGGCGTTTGCGTCGAACCCTCCCGTTGGTCGTCAGGGGCTGCCGAGCTCGGTTGTCCGCTTGCGGAAGCCGTATCTGCAGCGGCGGGCGCGTGCTCGCCAGGAAGGACGCCGGCGACGTGCAGGTCCTTCAGTTCGAGGTCGACCGAGCGCGCGCCGATCGAGAGCGGCGGCACCGCCGGCGTCGTCATCTGTGCGTCGGCGATGGCGATGTGTCCGTGGACGCGCGCGTCACGCGGCGCGAGTGTATCGCCGTCCGGCACCGCCATGCCGGCTTCGACGGTCAAGTCGGTGGAGAGATGGCCGCTGCGCATCAATTCGACCGGAAGCGTGGTCGCGGAAATCAGGATCTGCGGCAGCGAGAGATTGGCTATCCGAATCGTCCCTGCGAAGCCCGGTCTTTGCAGGCGCAGCCCGCCGTCGACGTTCACCGACCCGTCGCCCACCGTCACCGCCAGGGCGACGTGTGCCGGAGAGTCGACGTCGCCGGCGATGTCGCTGGCATTGAGGCCGAGCCCCAGATCGAGCGGCGCCTCGCGTCCGAGCAAGTGTACGGCCGAGTCATCGATGCGCAGCGTCGCAACAGACCACGTCCATGGCTTCGACTCAGCTGCCGCGGCCGACTGAGATTCGGCCCCTTGGGGCTCGGCGCGCGGTGTCTCGGCCTTTCCAGGTGTGCTTTCGAGAGTTCCGGTCGGTGTGGCCTCGGTCGTTGGTGTCGATGTGATCTCGGTGGTTGGCGTCGCGGTCGTCGTCGCTGTGGCGGTCGGTCGGGGCTCTGCCGGTGGGGGCTCGACTGCCGCGCTCTCTGGTGGCGGGCCCTCGGTCTGCGGTGTGTCGGTCGGTGCGACGTTGGTTGGCGTCGTGCCGGCTGGTGTCGGCGACACGGCGTCTGCAGCGGCGTCGTGTACCGACGCGGCAAGCAGAGGTAGCAACGCACCTCCCTGCAGTCGCACCAGCATGGAGGCGCCGGAGAGCTCGACATCGGTGACCGCAACCCGTTGTGCGATCAGATCGACAGGGTCGACCCGGATCGTGAGGTTGCGCCATGCGAGCGCCGGCCGATCCAAACCAGGCACCTGCACCGATAGATCGCGCAGCGCCACGGTACCGCTGATTTCGTTCTGCCGGCCGGTATTGGCGCGGTAGGTGAGCGCGGCGTCGAGTGTGCCGTCGAACGCACTCCAGCCGACCGCAGGAATGTAGAGGCGTGTCTGACGCAGCGGCAGCCCCCAGGCGTTGAGGCTTGCCGCGATGCTCGTGCCATCATCGCGTAGCGCAACGCGCGCATCGAGGTCGACGGATCCCTGATCGAATGCGATCGCCACGTGCAGCGTCGAGGGAGCACCGTAGACACCCTGGTTGAGGGCGATATCCGAAACCTCCACGTGCTCGAGATTGAGCTCGACCGGCTCGCTGTCTTTGAGTGTCAGGTCGCGAAAGCGCAAGCCGCCGTCGCTGAGAATGACGCGGTCCACGCCGAAGCCCCACGTGCGTGCGGCGGGCGCGGGCGTTGCCGCTGGAGTGGGTCCAGTCGACGGTGGCGTCTCAGTCGATGCCGGGAGCAGAGCGAGCAGATTGAGCTCGCCGTTGGCCAGGCGATCGACGGCGAGACGCGGTGAATCGAGCAGCACGTGTTGCAGGCGTATGGTCTTGCGGAACAACGGTAGCCAGCGCAGCTCGATGTCGAGGCGTTTCCATCCAATCAGCGGCGGTGCCGTGTCCGCATCTCCGGCGGCGGCCACCGCCGCGCGCACCGCGACGTCCTTGAGCGCGATGCCACCCCGGTAGAGCGCCAAGTCGACGTCGCCGATCGCGACCTGCGCCCGCAGGATTTTCGTCGCCTGCGCGATCATGACCCGGCGCAGTACCTCCGGGAGCGCCGCGCGCAGCAGGAGCAGGACGGTCAGCGCGACGATCCAGCGCCGCCGGCGCCACACGCGATCGCGATTGAACAGGCGCGCCAGCAGGCTCAAGAGACGACTCACGCAAAGGCGCCCAGCCGCAAGGGCGGACGCCAAGAATCAGAAAAAGGTGTGCTCGGCTTGTCGTCCGCGGCCATCACGGCTCGCGTCCGGGCTTGACGGGATAGCCGGCCTCGCGCCAGGCTTTCATGCCGCCATCCAAGGCTACCGCGCGTGCGAAGCCCATTTCGCGCAGCGTCCGTGCCGCCAGCGTCGAGATCAAGCCGAGCTCGCAGTAGGCCAGGATGCGTCGTGTCGGATCCGGTAACTCCTGGTTGACGCGCAACTCGAGCTGGCCGCGCGGCAGCAACCGGGCGCCGGGAATGTGGCCGGCGTCATAGGCCTCGCGCTCGCGCACGTCCAAGACGACCAAGTCATCGCCCGTCATCTCGCCGCGTCGCTTGAGCTCCGCGAGCGACATGAACGGGACGATCGCGGCGGCTTCGGCGAGCAGTTGCGCCACGGTCTTGCCGCCGCTCATGTTGGTCCGTAGCGCCTCGGTGACGTGCGTCGGCATCGTAAGGTTGAGATTGTGCATCATCTCGACAAACGCCGCACGGTCGTGTGTCTGCAAGCGTGGGTTTTCGGCCAGCTCCTGCGCGATGGTCGAGTGGCCGCGGCCTTTGTATTCGTGTGCCGGGAAGACCTTCAGCGCCGGGTCGAGCCGCAGGACGGTGCCGAATAAGCTGTCGTAGAGCGCTTCCGCATCACCGGTCGGCAAGTCGGTGCGGCCGGTGGCGCCGATGAGCAGCGTGTCGCCGGTGAACAACGCGTCGTCGACGAGCAGGCACATCGAGTCGCCGGTGTGACCCGGAGTATGCATCACCTGCAGCCGCAGCCGCCCAATGCGCAACAATTCGCCGTCGTCGACGCGTAGATCCACGAACGGTGCGGGGTTGGCGCGATGCACCACCACGGCGGCACGGATCTGTCGCGCCAGTTGTTGGGTGCCGGAGAAGTGGTCGGCGTGGGTGTGCGTGTCGATGACGTGATGGATGCGCAGCCCGTCGCGCGTGGCGAGTCCGAGGTAGCGATCGATTTGGCTGATTTCCGGATCGATGACCGCGGCGGAGCAGGTCTCGGCGCACCCGACGAGGTAGGATTGGCAGCCACCGGTAACGATCTGTTCGAAAATCATGCAACCTCGGCGCGATATTTCCCGCCTTTCTCGGACCTGTCAACCCGATCGCGAGCGTTTTCAAGATCGGGGTCGGAGCGCCACGCCGCGGGTTGAGCGATCCGTCTGCTTGACTCTCGAAGGTGGCTTCGATAGCCAGGCTCGGCCGATTGGGATCGCGATGGCGGCGAGATTGAGGTGGAGTGCATGGGCACATGCGCTGATGGATACACCCGTCGCCGTGACCGTGCGCAACGGCGCGATTCTCGTCCTCGAGCAGGGCAATCGCCGCTTCCAGGCTTTCGATGTGACGGCCAACCCGGTGCCGTATTTTGCGGCCCAGACCAGCCCCTTTGCGGCGCTCAAGGTCGAGAGTTCGAGCGCCGTGTACGTCGACCCGGGATGCGATGCCCTCGGCTATCTCTTCGTGCTTCCCACGTGAACAACGGCGCCCGCGCGGCAGACTATCGGCTCGACATCTACGATCCGGAGGGCACCTACATCACGCGTACCCCCGGCATCGCCGCCGGATGCATGACCGTCGATCCGTTTCGCACCGTCTACACGCTCAACTACGCGCCCATCAACGGCGCACCGCGCGTTGAACCATCCGCGTCGCAATGGATTCCCTCGACCCCGAGCGCTTGAACAGCCTGTTCGTAAGTCGCGAACATTCTCAACGGATCGAGCGATCTGACGAACGCACTGCGATCGGAGAATCACGAAATCGCGAAAGCTCGAAATCACGAAAGAGGAAATTCATGGCCACTTCCATTCTTTTTCGGGCTTTACTTACCAGTACGGCGCCACGCAGCTCGGCGGCATTACGACGGATACCAGCGTCGTCTGTCCAAATGGTGAATCGGGCGGGTGTTCAGGCGGCAAGCTGAACCCTGTGGTGAACGGCCCGTTCCCGCCGATCCCGACCTGCGTGCCGGCGCCACCGAACTACAACAACTGCAGTGCAACACCGGCGCCACCGACTCCGACGCCGATGCCGTGAGACTCAGCCTGAATGCGGCAGAGCGAGGCGACGCGGGTTGTGGAGACCATTGATGGTCCCGAATGTAAGGACGCAAGAGTTCCTATCGGGCTGGACCGGCGGTCACGTCCTTCCCGCGCACCAGTCGGCCCGGCCGCGCGCCGGTGGCTTCGCCGTTCTCGAAGGTCACCTCGCCCGCGACGATCGTCGCGCGATAGCCTTCGACGCGTTGTACCAGGCGGCGGCCGCGTGCGGGGAGGTCGAAGACCATCTCCGGAGCGTGCAATCGCAGCGCCTCGAGGTCGACGACGTTGACGTCGCCCTTCTTGCCAACTTCGAGCGTGCCGCGGTCGTGGAGGCCATAGACCGCGGCGGTATTCCCCGTCTGTAGGCGCACGGCGTGTTCGAGCGGGATGCGCTCGCCGCGGCTGCGGTCGCGCACCCAGTGAGTGAGCAGATACGTCGGCATGCTGGCGTCGCAGATGAGCCCACAATGCGCGCCGCCGTCGGACAGGCCGAGAACGGTGCGCGGGTGCAGCATCATCTCGCGCAACGCATCGAAGTTGCTGTCCACATAGTTGGCCAACGGGGCGAACAAGAACTGACGTCCGTCACGCTCCAGCAGCCAGTCGTAAGCCACGTCTTCGGGCCGACGGTTCTCGCGCTCGGCGACAGCGGCCACGCTGGTCTGCGGCCCCGGCTCGTAGTCGGGCGGATCGCGCAGCGGGAAGATGTGCGCCCAGTTGCTCATCAGCAGTCGTGCGATCAGGTTGTCGGTCGACGGCTCTTCCGCGAGCAGCCGCGCGCGCACCGCCGGCTCGCGCAGGCGGACGACGCGCTCGGCGAGCGACAGCCGCGCCAACTCGTCACGGTAGGTCGGATGCGAAATGAACGGGTGCAGCGAGCTCTGCAAACCGAAGAGCATGCCGGTCGGCCGGCACGGCACCTGCGGGACGATGCGCAAGCCTTGCCGACCCAGCTCATCGATGCGCGCCAACGTCTCGCGCCACGCCGTCGGCTGCAATGGCGATTGAGCCAAGGCAAAGGTCAGGACGCGGCCGGTGGTGCGGCAGAACTCGCGCATCCACGACAGATCCGGTTCCTGGCCCTGAAGATCGGAGACCATCTCGAAGACCCCGTGGCCGGCGGCGCCGAGAGCGCTGCCGATGGCCAGCAGCTCTTCCGGCGTCGAATGAGTTCCGGGCACGAGGCCGTGACGGGAACGATGCAGAATCGTGCGCGAGGTCGAGAAGCCTACCGCACCGGCGCGCAGGGCCTCGGTGGTGAGGCGCGCCATCTCGGCGATCTCGCTCTCGGTGAGCTCGAGGTCGTGCGCGCGATCGCCCAGCACGTAGGCGCGCAACGCGCAGTGCGGCACCTGCGCGGCGACATCGAGGCTGCGCGGCATCTCGGCGAGCGCGTCCAGGTATTCGGGGAACGATTCCCAGCGCCACTGGATGCCTTCATGCAGGGCGGTTCCCGGAATGTCTTCGACACCCTCCATCAACTCGATGAGAAAATCCTGCTGCCCCGGCCGCACCGGCGCGAAGCCGACGCCACAGTTGCCCATCACCAACGTGGTGACACCGTTCCAGCTCGACGGCGCCAGCAGCGGGTCCCAGGTGGCCTGGCCGTCGTAG
>CAZTDK010000246.1:0-8402 GCA_964611965.1 uncultured Binatia bacterium (SeqCode)
ATCGTCGTGTACGAGCCATCGTGGTTGTCCGTCACATGGGTAAGAATCTGATCCAAGCGAACGAAAGCGGCTCCGGGGGTCGGCGGGGCTGTCGCCGTCGGCGGCACTGTTGCCGTCGGCGGGACGGTCTGGGTGGTGGTCGGCGTCAACGTGTCGGTCGGCGTCAGTGTGGGTGTCGGCGTCGCCGGCCCCTCGATCGTCACCCCCCCTGAGGCCGTGCGGCTGATCGCATCGGTGACCGTGATCGTAAAGTCACCGAGCAAGTTACCGGCGGTATACGTGAATTGTCCGCCCGATACACTCACACTGGTGACACTCACGCAGCCACCGCCGGCGGCGATCGTAAACGGCGGGCTGCCGCCGGTCACGGTGAACGTTTGCGTCGCCCCGTTGCACGAGGCTGGCTGCGCCCCGGTGCCGATCCGCAGGGTCGCGTGATCGGGCACGACCGCCGGCGGTACCGGCGTAGCCGTCGGTGTGGCCAGCACTGTCGGAGTCAATGTCGGCGTCGGTGTCTGGGTGGGCGCCGCAAGGAATGTGACATTCCGAGATAGCGTCCGTGAGCCATTGCCACCCGCCGGGAGGTCGGCAGAAGTGATCGTCACGATGATCGTGTCGGTCTCACTCGTCGGCGAAGTGGGGGCGTTATCTACGACGGAGAATCCGAATGCACTCAGACCGTCTTCGATCTGATTCGGGTGTTGCGGCAGGGCATTGGGGATGGTGAAGTTACTCACTCCTGCGATGCGAGCGCGCGAGCCCTGCACGGTCACACTGATCGTCGAACCGGGGACAATCGGATTGTTCAAGTCGTCGCTCACGGTCAGTGCGTAGTCGACCGAGCCCCCCGCAAGCAGGGTCTGGGAATCTTCGGGGGTTAGGTCGGCCGTCGTACTTCCTGAGAAAACCGTACAAATCGCGTCGAAGACGGCGACCGTATCGTCGCAGCCGCCGGTTCCCTGGTCGTCGTCGAACTTGCCATTCTGGTTGAGGTCGATGAATTCCTCGCCCTCATCATACTGATGGTTGCAGTTGCTGTCGTAGTACGGCTCCGACACCTTCCGTACGAGATCGCCGTCGTCGCAGATGCCGTCTCCATTCACATCCGTGAAGGGACGTTCGCCATACGTGACGGCCAAAGTACTCGCCATGCCGTTTGCTGGGATCGGCTTTCCCGACACCTGTGTCGCGGTCGCCTCACCCAACGAGTTGGTAAGAACCTGGTTTCCGATGCCGCCGCCGGTCGTCGAGAACGACACCAGCGTCCCGACAATCGCGTTGCCACCATGGTCGACCACGAGGGCGTAGGTCGTATCCATCAATCCAGCGATAATACGACCGGAGATGTTGTGGAACTGATGCGATATAGTGACCTCCGACTGGACGCTGGAAATGATATTGACATAGGTGGATTTTGCCACTAGCGGCGGCGAGACACTGTTCACCTGTGCAGCGACCTTAACGGGGCCTGGGAACTCACCGCTCTTCAGCGTGACCTCCACCTCTCCATTCGCGTCGCTGGTCGCCTGCGGCGGGCTCAACGTTGCGGGAATCGGCGTCACCGAAGGTGTGGCCGCCGGCGTGGCCACGACGATAGCGAAGTCGACCTGAACGCCAATCAGCGGTACCCCGAAATTGTCGGTAACTTTGAACGTCAGGGTGGATTGCTGCGGCAACCCTGGCAACCCGGCGCCTTGTACACCAATCGTCGCCGGGTCCGCACCAACAAATTGGAGCCCGCCGGGCCGAAACGTTGCGGTGGCGGTCGCCGTGGCCGTGGCGGTTACGGTCGCGGTGGCGGTCGGCCGGGTGACCGTCGGGGTCACCGTTGCCGTTGGGGATGGGGGCACTGTCGCCGTGGGAGGTCCCGCCGGCGTCGGCGTGTCCAGCGACACCGTCGGCGTGGATGCCGCGGATGCACTGACTGTCAGCGTCACCGACAAGCCGTTGAACGGGGCACCAGGATCGGTAGCCACTGAGAAGGCAAACACTCCGTCGGACGTGGCGGCAATCGTGCCGGACAATGAGCCATCGCTGCCGGTGACTCGATCCGCGTCGGGGGGCGTCACCTCGAGGCCGGCAGGGAAGTCGAAGTTGAGATGCTGATTAGCGGCAGGCCCACCGCCAGCGCTGACCAGAAACACGCTGAAGCTGGTTGGCTGACTCCCCACCAAGTCAATGTCTTGGATGCGCAGGGTGATTGAGCCGGCGTTCGACACTTCCGTACGTTGATTGCGGTTCGACACGGTCCGCAACGGAGTCGCGGTGGATGTGGGGCCCCCCTGCGTCGGCGAGGGCTGGGCCGGCGATGAACCGCCACCACCACCGCCACCGCAGCTGCTGAGCAGCACCGCACCGGCGACTATCAGCCCGCACCTCAACACCCTGACGTGGTTGTTTCCCATCGTCCCACCTCCTCGCATCCGGCTTCCCATCACGCCCCACCCGGGGTTACCGGGAATGGGGTGGCGGTAAAGGTCGGCGTTGACGGTACGGTCGTTGTTGCGGTCGCCGTCGCCGTCGCAACCGGCGTCTGACCGCCGACCGCCGAGCCGCAATCGATGCGGTTGCTGAAGACTACCGCATAGCCGGCGGCAACCTGCAGCGAATTGTGCGCATCGTCCACCCCGTTGAAGGTCACGGTCAGTGACGTCGTTTGCCCGTAAATCGCCGGATTCACATGTTGCTTAGCCGCAAAATCGACGAGAATGATGCCGTTAACGGTGGTCTCCGTGTGGACACAGTTTGCCGTGGTTCCACCGCTCGTGCTCCCGCCGCCAGACGCCAAACAGTCGGCATCCACCGCGCACCGGGTAAAGCCGGTACTGCACTCCCCCCCGACAAGGTCCGGATTGCCGGAAACGCTCGCGGTGACATCCGCGAGCCCGCTGCTGGGATCATTGAAGTGAACAGTGTAACTGAGCAGCTGGATGTCCGCTGATTCTTCGTTCAGGAATATGGCGTTGATGCTGGTCGGCGTCACCGGGCCCGCAAGATTGTTCACGCAGACCACCGCACTCGTCGGGGTGACGGCGTCTTGTTGGACGATGCCCGTGTTGTCGAAAGAAATGAAGCGCAGGACTGCGCTGTCCTCCGCCGAGGAACCACATCCGAGCGCCAGTGTCGTCAGCAGCGCTACGCCTGTCACCAACCTGCACAACCTCCGCATGAGAACCTCCTCTGCTACACCCGGCCGGCGCACCACTGCGCAGCCACGTCCGCGATTTCCTCGCTGCTCACGTGCTCGAAGCGGGTCGCTCCGAGACCCGCCAAGCACACAAATTTGACCTTACCACTCGCGGCTTTCTTGTCGCCCGCGACCGCTCGCGCCAGCCGCTCCCCAAGCAACTCCGGCGGCAGATCGACGGGCAGACCCGCGCGCTGCAAGAGTGTGATCGTCCGCTGCATCACCTCTCGGCCGCAATAGCCCCGCACAGCGGAGAACGCCGCGGCAAAGGCCATCCCGATGGACACGGCTTCGCCGTGCGAAAAACGTTTGTACTCCGTCAAGTTCTCGACCGCATGGCCGAGGGTGTGACCAAAATTCAAGATGGCGCGATAGTCGGATTCGCGCTCGTCACGGCGCACTACCAAGGCCTTCAGCTCGCATGAACGACGGACCAGCTGACGCAGGAGGTCCATGTCGAGCGCCAGTACGCGGTCGAGCTGCTGCTCGAGCAACGCAAAGAATCCGGCGTCGAGGATGAGGCCGTACTTGATCACCTCGGCAAGCCCTGAGAGAAATTGGCGCCGCGGCAAGGTCTTCAACGTCTCGAGGTCCGCGAGCACGAGCTGCGGCTGATAGAACGCGCCAATCAAGTTCTTGCCGGTCGCGTGGTTGATACCGGTCTTGCCTCCGACACTGGAATCGACTTGCGCCAACAACGTAGTGGGCACTTGGACGAACGGAACGCCGCGCAGCAGTGTCGCCGCGGCGAAGCCGGTCACGTCGCCCACCACACCGCCGCCGAGCGCGACGACCGGCGAGCGGCGCTCGAAACCCGCAGCTAGGAGACGATCATAAATCGACCCCAAAGACGCCAGGTTCTTGTGCTCTTCGCCGTCAGGAATTTCCACGGTCACCACCTCGCACCCGGCGCTCCGCAGCGAGTCGCTGACGCGTGAGAGATAGAGCTTGCCCACCGTTGGATTGGTCACCACCGCGACGCGTCCCGGGCCACAGAGTCCGCGCACCTGGGCGCCGACGGCAGCGAGCACACCGCTGCCGATGATGATCGAATAGGAGCGCTCACCCAACTCCACGCGCAGCGATTCGCTGGGCACGGGTGCCTTCGTGTCGGAACTCACCGCCCGACCTCGTATTGCACTTGCCGCTCGATGTGGCTCATCCGTCCCACTCTACCTTTCCCGCACCGACTAGTCCTCACGGGCGAGGTCGCGATTTTTCCACAGTTCTTCCGCGGTCGGGAGGTTGGGCGCGACCCGGCTGATCGTCCGCGGTGTCAAGAAGACCAGCAGATCCTCACGGGAGTTCGCCTTGTCGACCCTCCGGAAGAGCCAGCCAATCGCCGGTATGTCCATAAGGTAGGGGATCCCCTGTGTGTTCTCGCTGAAATTGTCTCGATAAATGCCGCCCAAGACCACCGTTTGCCCGTCCTTCACGAGGATATGCGAGTTGGCCTCGCGGCTGATCTCCGTCGGAATCCCGTCGACCACGCGCGAGAAATCGGCCTGACTGGACTTCGCAAACATGTCGAGCATCACGAAGCCATCCGCGGATACCTGCGGCGTCACGACCAAGATGATGCCGGTCTCAATGCGCTCGGTTGCCGTCGAAGCACTCCCGGCGGCGCCGCCTGCGCCGGTATTGATTACAGTTCCGGTAGACGGAAGCTTGACTCGAATTACCGTTAAGCTCTTGATGGTTGCGGCAACGTTATTGAGGGTCACCACACGCGGGCGCGAAATGATCTTTGCGCGGCCGCTGCTCTCCTCTGCGGTGATGCGGATATCCAGGGAATTGCTCCCATCGATCGATCCGAGAGCCAGATCAAGAGCGCTGCCGGCGCCCGGCGCGACGTTGGCAGGGAAATCGGCGATGAACGGCAGCCCGGCCGCAGAGCTCCCGAGGCCCGATCCCCCGAAGGCGATGGTTCCGGGGAAATTCACGCCCGTGGGATTGCCGGTCGCCGGACCCTGAAGATTGCGATAGGCCCATTGGACACCCAGATCGCGCGAAAAGTCCGTGGTCGCTTCGACGATGCGGGATTCGATCAGCACTTGTGGCGTTTGCACATCGAGGCGGCGGACCAGCTCGCGCGCGTTGTCGATGCCACGCTGAATGTCGCGCACCACGATGGTATTCGAGAATTCGTCGACGAAGACGCTGCCGCGACTGGTCAGCAGGCCGGTCTCGATATCGCCGCCGGTGCGGCTGCGGACGGCGTTGAAGCCCGCCCCGCTAATGATCCTGGAGAGATTCAACGCTTTGGCGTAGTTCACTTTGAGGTACACGACACGCAGCGGCTCGACCGCCTTGGCCGCCTCCTGTGCACGCTGGAGCTCCTCGCGTTCCTCACGCAAGCGCTTGACGGTCGAAATCCGGATGACATTGCGTTCCTGAGTACTTTCGAGATTGAGCACCTGCAGAATGATGTCGAGGGCCTGATCCCACGGCACATCGAACAGCCTCAAGGTCACCTTTCCATGCACGTCGTCGGTGGCAACGATGTTGAGCTTACTGACCTCGGCCAGGAGGCGGAGGACGTTGTGGACGTCAGCATCCTTGAAGTCCAAGGAGACGTGTTGGCCTTGGTAGACTTGGGTGCCATGGAATTGCAGGTCTTTGCCGGGAACACCGACGACGGGCTGCATCTCCGAGGCCTCACCCAGCGCTGCCGGCGGCTTCGGCGCACCGTTTGACGGAGGCATCTCGCGCGCGGCTGCCGCCGCTTTTGCGTGCGGTTGCCGGCGGGCGGTCTCGACCGCCCGGCGGGTGAAAACGATCTGTTCGTTCACCGGCTGCGTTCCACCCGACGGCTCCCCGAAGAACGCGACAATGGTGTCATTGAGGTCGTTGACCGTATAGCTGGGCATCGTATCGGACCGCAGCACGACCGTCAGACGGATCTTCCCTTCGTGGCGGGCGACGCGGATCTCGGAAATGGCCGGGTTGTCGACGGGATACTTCTGCGCGCTCGTCTCCCCGCCCACGCCACCGCCGAAATCCAACACCAGGCGGTTCGGCTGTGCCACCGTGTAGTGCGACACTCCACCGGGTGGCCCGGTCAGCTTGACGAACAGGCCCTGCTGGCCGTTGTCGTCAATCACCTTGATTTCGCGAATTTCAACCGGCGCTCCCACCGCTGGCGCCGCGGGCGCCCCCGTCAGCGCCGACTCCGTGACAGCCGGCTGGCCAGCCGGCTGTATCGGTGAGCTCGCAGTAACCGCTGTTTCTTCCTTCACAGCTGACGGCCGCGCACACCCACCCAGCATCACCCCAATCGCCCCAATGACCCCCCACCTAACCACACCCGACCCACTGCATCGCATCATTGTCGCTCCCGTGCTGCCTGGTTGGGCCCCTCCTCCTTGGGCGTCTCCATCACGATACGGTTGATCTGCTCTTTGCCGTAGTAATCGAGCACGCGCTCCTCGACGATGATTCTTTGCGGTTCGATTCCCGTCACGATACCGCCGCTACTGCCGATAGGGGTGCCGAGACTGACGATGTACCCCATGCCGGCGGTGTCTTCGACCATCGCGCGCGGCGGATTCACGTCCCACACCGTCGCCACCACCGCCAACTGGCCAAGCTCATAGTGTTGCAACGGCGTTTGTTGGATCAATCGATCGGGGTGCAAGCGCATATCCAGCGTAAACGGGCGGAAGGGATCACGCCGCTGCGGCGCGTTGGCCGCTGGCTTCTTGCCGGCATCCGCAGCTTCCTCCTCCGCATGAACGACCGGCGCCCATATCAGGGCGGCACCGCTCAAAAGGAGCCACACCGCACGCGTTCGAGCTCGCTTCATCATTTGCCCCCCTTCTCCTTTTCTTTCTCTCTTTGCTTGGCGATGCGTTCGCGCTCGGCTTCATCGAGAAAGCGGAACGTCACTGCCGCACAGGAGGTATCCACCGTTACCGTCTCTCCGCTCGTCCGCGGCGGGCTTTTGATCGACACATCGGCCACGTTGACGATACGCGCCATCTGGCCGACCTTGTCGAAAAAGGCGGCGACTTGGTAGTAGGTACCACGCACGAGGATATCGACCGGTACCACAGCATAGAACTCTTCGAACCGTTCCGGACGCTGTTTGAACTGGATAATCTCCAGCCCGGATTCACGACCCAGCGACGAGATGTTGCTCAGCAGGTCCGGAATTTCCTTCGTATCGGGCAGCTCGGCAACCGCTTTCTTCAAGTCACCATCGAGCAGGGCGACTTCGGCGCGCGCTTTGTCCAAGTTTGCGGCCAGCGCCGCCTTGCGGGTACGCTCCTGCAGCGCTTGTTCGCGCTGCGTTTGCAGCTCGGCAATCTGCTCATTGCGCGGCCAATACAGGAAGTAGGCATACAGGAAGAACAGAAAGGCCGTGCCGCCGACGAGCATCAATACGCGCTGGCGCGGCGGTAACTCGAGGAGGCGTTCAATGAGGGCATCCATGACTGAACTCCTTACGCACCCGTCTTTGGTCCCGCAGGCGGCGTCTCGCCAGCGGCCATCTGCGCCTTACCGCCCATCCCCAAATAGTCGACCCGCGCGCGGACGATGAATTTCTTGAAGCCCATGACGTTCGTGCCGCCCGGTGCACCGATCTCGCTCTGCGACGTCTCGACGAGGTCGACCTCGAAGAAGTACTTCGAGCCGGCCAGCCGCCGCATGAACTCCGCAATCGTCTGGTTGTCCAGCGCCATCCCGGTGATCGTGGCTTGCCCACCCACTTCGGTGGAATCGACCAACCAGAGTTTCTCGGGCGTCGCGCCGCCCAGATCGTCAAGGATGTGCACCGGCCCAACGCGCCGCTGCTTCAAGTCGTCGATGACCTTGAGCTTGGCTTGGAGCTCGCCGCGCTTCTTCTCGAGATCGCGCACCTCGAGCGCCTGGGCGTTCAGCTTGGCGATGTCAGTGTTCAGTTGCGTGATCTCCCGATCCAGCGCGCCCAGCGTTCGTCCCTGCATCAGGTAGGGAACCAGCATCACCAGCAACGCCACGGCGACGCTCAAGATCGCCAGTGACAATTGACGACGGCGGCCAACGGCGCGCTGCGCCTCTTTCAACGGTAATAGATTGACGCGAATCATTTGTCGTCCGGTCGCCGAGTTGCCAGGCCCATCGCAACGGCGTATTCCGCCGCGTGCGCCCGAAACTCCGGCGTATCTACGTTAGGGTCCAGGCTGATACGCGCAAACGGGTTGGCGATCTCAACGGGAGCCTGAACACGTTC
>CAZTDK010000247.1:0-8388 GCA_964611965.1 uncultured Binatia bacterium (SeqCode)
AACGGCTCGAAGATGCGTTCCATGGCGGCGGCCGAGACGCCGATGCCGGTGTCGCGCACGGCCACCTGTGCCATGCCCTTCGTCGCGCGCACCTGTAGCCGGATCTCCCGGGGAGTACTGGGTGCGTCGCGCAGCGCGTCGATGGCGTTCTGCATCAGGTTCACGATGATCTGCTCGATCTGGATGCGGTCTGCATATATCGGCAGCGGGCGTTGCGGCAAGTCGAGATCCAGTGTGATCTGCTCCCGCTGGATCTCGCGACTCAACAAGCGCGGCACGTTGCGGGCAATCTCGCACAGATCCGTGCGCTCGAACTCTGGCTTGCCTTTTTCGATAAAGCCGCGCAGATGCTCCACGATGCTCCCGGCGCGTACGGCTTCCACGGAGGCGTCGTCCAACAGGGCCAGGAGCTTGTCGGGCTCGGCCTTGCCGGCGCGCACATAGCGCGCGCAGGCTTCCACGCCGTTGGCGATCGCCGACAGCGGCTGGTTGAGCTCGTGCGCCAGGCCGGCGGCCAGCTCGCCGACGGTGCTGATCCGCAACGCGTGCGCCAGCTCGGCTTGCCGTTGCCGCACCTGTTCTTCGACGTGCTTGAGGTCCTCGCTCGCATGCAGGGCTTCTTGGGCTCGCGTGCGCTCGGTGAGGTCTTCAATGGCGAGGAGGATGAGATACGGACGATCGCCGCCGCGATCGATGGCGCGCGCATTGAGCTGCATGATCCGCGGACCGATCGACTCGAACGTCGGGTGCACCTCGAAGTCGTTCAGCACGTGCTTCTGCGGCAACACCTCTCCGAGCAGGGTTCGCAACGTGGGAATATCCCACTCGCGGTTCCCGAGCTGGTACAGCAGCTGTCCCACCGTTTCCTCTGGGGACACCTGGAAGGCGGCGTAAAAGGACTGATTTGCCGAACGCACCCGCAGATCACCATCGAGCACCAGCAGCGGCTCGCGCACCGTATCGACGATCGACTCCGCATACAGCCGCGCCTCCTGGAGAGCCTCCGCCGCGACGTCGGAAAATGTCATGACCACCCCTTCGGTGCGGTTATCACGGGTGTGGTAGGGGAGGACCTGGCGGACGTACCAACGGCCGTCGTGGCCCTGCACTTCCGTCTTCGGCGCGATCGGCTGCTGCAAGACCGCCGCGGCGTCAGGGAGGAGCGCCGGGTCGGTAAACTTCTGCGCGATGTCAGCGATCGGGCGGCCGATGTCCGAGGGAATCAGACGGAAGAGCCGTGTGGCGGCCGGCGTGAAGCGCCGGAGGCACAGTTGCGTATCCAGGAACAGCGTCGCGATGTTGGTGCTGGTCAACAGGTTGTCCAGGTCGTTGTTGGCGGCGCCGACCTCCTCGATTTTGCTCTCCAGCTGCGTGTTGGCGGTGGTGAGCTCCTCGTTGAGCGATTGCAGCTCCTCCTTCGAGGTTTCCAACTCCTCATTGCTGGACTGGAACTCCTCGTTGACCGACATCAGCTCTTCGTTCGCCGCGCGGAGATCTTCAATCGTCTGCTGCAAATCCTCTTTGGTGGTCATCAGCTCGTACTCGAGCTGCTGCACGAGTACGGCATCAGCGCCGCTCGCCGCGGCGGCAGCATGTGCGGCGGTTGCCGCCGCGCTCTCCGGTTCGTCTTCGAGCGACACCAGCCACAAGCCCTCGGTTCCGGTCTGCGCGGCGTCGAGCGGCTCCACCGTAATCTTCACGTGGAGGAAGGTGTCACCCCGGCGCACCTGAACACCGGAGAAGAGCACCCGTTGCCGATCGCGAATGGCTTCATGAACGGCCGCGCGCAGCTTGCTGCGCAGCCCGTCGCGCGCCCGCGCGATGAGGTCTTGTGTCGGCACGCCCGCCGGCTGCATGAGGTAGTCATCGGTCCGGCCGTGGAAATAGAGGATCTCACCGGCGCGGTTGATGATGACGCACGCCGGCGCGTAACGCTGCAGGAGCAGGTGCTGTGCCAGTGAAGCCAGCCGGCCCGGATTCGGCGGGCTCGTGGTCCCTGCGCGCACGACGGTCGCGACCGGTGCAGGGGCAAGGGGGAACTGCAGCTTGTCGTGGCGCGTCGGTCCGGCGCGGCGATAGATGCGCCACTTCGTCGACACCGCCTCGAACATGTCCTCTTGCAACCCGATGCCCTCGGCGCTGCCCAGGAACAGGTAGCCGCCTTTGGCGAGCGCAAAGTGCAACAGCGGGATGAGGCGTTCCTGAAGCGCCGGCTCGAGATAGATGAAAAGATTGCGACAACTGATCACGTCGAGTCTGGAGAACGGCGGATCGCTGACCAGGCTCTGCTGCGCAAACACGATCGTATCGCGCAGCTCCTTGTTGACCTGATAGCTATGCTCGCCCTTGATGAAGAAGCGCGACAAGCGCTCGGCGGACACGTGGGCGGCGATCCCTTCGGCGTAGACACCGGTGCGTGCCGTCTCCAAGGCGTCCGTATCGACATCCGAGGCAAAGACCTGCAGGCGACAGGTCTTCCCGGCCGCCTGGATCTCTTCGATCAGCACCATCGCGAGCGAGTACGCTTCCTCGCCGGTTGCGCAGGCGGGCGTCCACACGCGCAGCGGGGTGGCGTCCGTGTCCCGTTCGGCGACCAAGCGTCGAATCACCTGTTCCTGCAGGACCTGCCAGGCCGCCGGCTCGCGGAAGAAGCTGGTCACGTTGATCAGCAGGTCTTTGAACAGCGCCGTCACTTCCTCCGGGTCGTGGCGCAGCAGCTCGACATAAGTGGCCAACTGGTCGAGATGTCTGAGGCCCATGCGGCGTTGAATACGCCGCCGCAGCGTGCCCTTCTTGTAGCCGCTGAAATCGAACTTGGTGCGTGCGCGTAGCAAGGCCAGCGCACTCGTCAGCGGGTCGGACGTCTTCTCGGGGAGCACGGCCGCGCTGGTCGCTGCCACGGCCGCGTGCTGCACGTACGCCAGCAGGGCATCCGCCATCTGCTCGGCCGGCAGGACATAGTCGGCGCTCCCGCTGGCGATGGCGCTGCGCGGCATGCCGTCGTGCTGCGCGGTCTGCGGGTCCTGCACCATGGTCATGCCGCCGGCCACCTTGATTTCCTTCAGCCCCAGGGTGCCGTCAGTGCCGGTGCCGGACAAGATCACGCCGATGGCGTGCTCATGCTGGTCTTCAGCCAACGAGCTGAGAAAGAAATCGACGGCCATGCGCAAGCTGCGGGGCTTGGTGGGCGCGCTGAGCCGCAGCTTGCGGCTGCGAATGCTCAGA
The DNA here is from genome assembly GCA_964611965.1 of uncultured Binatia bacterium (SeqCode). Classification (GTDB taxonomy): domain Bacteria; phylum Desulfobacterota; class Binatia; order HRBIN30; family HRBIN30; genus CAZTDK01. Next base: position 3,226 of record CAZTDK010000247.1, read on the forward strand.
TACGTGTTTGGTGGAATGACGTAGACACGGTTGGCCTCGATCAGCATCCCGTCTTCGGCCTGCACCACGGGCATCCGGGTGTAGGTGCCGACCAGCTCGGCGGTGAGGCTCTCGCGCGTTGGATCGAGATGCTGGATCAAGACGAACGCCATGCCGCTTGCGGCCGGCAGGGCGCCGAAGAATTTCTTGAAGGCGTCGAGCCCACCCGCCGATGCCCCGATCCCGGCGATCGGGAACCGGGTGGCGGCGCCGCGGGGTGCACCTTCGCTAGACGCTTTGGTGGAACGCTTCCGTGGCGTCGGTTGCCCCGATCGAATCTTGCCGTGCGTCATGGGCCCTCAATCAGGGGGAGCGGTCCAGACAAAAGACGCCGGCCGCGGGCCCTAGCCCCGCTTGAATACAACCTGTTTTGCGGCAGTGGCTTGCTGCTTCTTCTGGTCCGCCGCGCTGCTCTTCGCCTGTTTTTGGGTTGCTTGTCGGCGTGTAGACTTCGGAGATTTGTCACCCATGTTCGAGCCACCTTTCTCCTTTGATGCGAACACTGCGCTTCATGCCGGCCCTTGCCGCGAACCCTTGGCCGGAGACGTATCGGTGGAGCCGCGGCGCGGAAAACCGGGCCCCCCGCATACGCCGGGGGCCCGGTCGGGTTGTTGTGGATCTACTTACAGGGTGATGACGTTCTGTGCGGCGGGGCCCTTCTGGCCGTCGACCACGTCGAACTCAACCTTGGCGCCTTCCTTCAGGCTCTTGAAGCCTTCACCTTGAACGGCACTGTGGTGACAAAAGACATCCTTTTGGCCGTCATCGCGGATCAAAAATCCGAAGCCCTTATCATCGTTGAACCACTTGACTGTTCCTGTAACTCGCATCGCCCTACTCCTGTCATGTTGTGGATCGTCGGAGCGTGGCGCTGCGCATGTGCATCATCCGTAACGTGCCGACTACTCCTGTTGCCGGGAAACCGTCCCGTTGTCGGTGAGTTCATTTCGAGAGCCCCCTGTAGGCCCAACCTGAACTTTCGAGGGCTACCTTACCTGACTTCTGGCACGATTGATAGCCGGCCTTGATCTGTCCGAGGGAGTTTCACCGCGATGCCCTTTGCGCGATCTGCGCAGGAAAGAAAACCGCCGCCCTTGGGGGGGCACCGAAGGGCGGCGGAGTGTAGATGCCTCGGGGGGGAGGCATCCTGCTTGGCTTCAGCGCGTGTGAACCTATCGCAAGCCGCGTGAGCCGGCAAGTAACAATTTATTGTTGTCAGTTACGTCAAGCGTTTGCCTCGCTCGATCCAAGGCGACTGCAGTTGACCCAACGCGGTGCTTCTGCGGCCGGCGGGGCCGGGCCCTTCCGCCGCACGCGCTTGGCCTACACGCCGCGAAACGCCGGCATAACCCGTTCCGCAAACAGGCGCGCCGGCTCGCGGGTGTCGCGGCCGAAGAGCTCCATGACGAACATCGTGCAGCCGAGGGCGACATGCTTGCGGATCTTGTCGATGCACTGCTCGGCGGTGCCGGCGATGCTCAGCGGCCCGCTGGCGCCCATGTGTCCGCCATAGATCTGCTGGGCACGCTCCATCTTCGCCGTAGCGTCGGCGGCGTTCTCGCCGATCACGACCATGCACTGCTGTGAGATCGTCAGGCTTGCCGGGTCACGGCCGATGGCGGCACAGTGCTCGTGCAGCTTGGCGACTTTTGTTCCGAGCTCGGCCTGGTGTACGGCCAGATTGTTCCAGATGTCGGCGTGCCGCGCCGCCAGCCGTAGCAAGACCTTCTCGCCGCCGCCGCCGATGAGTATGGGCGGCCGCCGGGCCGGCTTGGGTTCACAGAACACCGAGGCGATGCGGAAGTGGCGGCCGGCGAAACTAGGCTGCGCTTCGGTCCACATCTGTTTCATCAGCGTCGCCGCTTCGTCGAGTTGCTGCAGGCGCGTACGCAACGAGGGGAACTCAAACCCGTAGCCTTCGTACTCCATCTGAAACCAGCCGCCGCCGAGGCCGACGATGACGCGGCCGGCGGCGATGGTGTCGAGCGTCGCCACCATCTTCGCCAGCAACGCCGGGTTGCGGAAGCCGACCGGCGACACCAAGGTGCCGAGCTGGACGCGTGCGGTGACGGCGCCGACGGCGCTCAACGTGGTCCACGCCTCCATGATCGGCAGCTGCGGACCGGGGATGCCGTACAGGTGATCGTTCAACCACACCGAGTCGAAGCCCAGCCGCTCAAACTCCTCGGCGGCGGCACGGGTCTCGGCCCAACTGCGCTTGATTTGCGGGAGGGTGACGCCGAAGTGAACCTGGGCCATGCATGTCTCCTGCGAATGCGCGGCGCGCGCTCAGCCGGCAGCCATCACTTGTGGCGCGGCCACTTGTGCCGCGGCCGTCCGCTGCTGCGTCACGTACTGACTGTAGATGTACGCCAGAAAGCGTTCGACGCCATGGATGACGAACGTCGTCCGCAGCGACGGGAAGATCTCGAAGGCATGCTGCGCGCCGGGGATCTCGGCATAGACCACCGGGTTGCGGGTGTGCTGGCGCAGCAACGCGGCGAACTCGCGCGCCTCGCGTACGGGTACCAGCGTGTCCTGGTCACCATGGATGACGAAGAATGGCGGCGCCTCCGGGTGCACGCGGCTCATCGGCGACGCTTTTTCGTAGGCCTCGCGCGCTTCGTCGAGGGCGGATTTCATCACCCGCTTTTCCAGGAGCTCGGCGAGCCCGCGGTGGTGTTGCTGGCCGAAGCGGTCGGTGAAGTCATAGACGCCGTAGAATGCCACGCAGCCGCGCAGTGACGTGTCGACGGCTTCGAAGCCGGGCTGCAGGTCGCGATCGTTCGCCGTCAGCGCCATCAGCGCCGCCAGGTGGCCGCCAGCGGAGCCGCCGGTGACCACGACGAAGTCGGGGTTGGCGCCGTACTCGGCCCCGTGCTCGCGGATCCACTGCAGCGCGCGTTTGCAGTCGATCAGGTGATCGGGGAACGTCGCATGCGGGCTCAGCCGGTAGTTGGCGCTGACGCACACCCAGCCGCGTGAGGCGAGCTGCAGCATCAGCGGAATGCCTTGCTCGTTCTTGCTGCCGATGACCCAGCCGCCGCCATGGATCTGCAGGAGCGTCGGGCACGCCGTCAGGCCGGTGCGCGGCCGGTACACGTCGAGCTTCAGATTGATCCCCGCCGTGCGCGCGAAGGTGATGTCGCGGATGCGTTCGACCTCGGGATGGCGCATGGGAAACGGCATGAGGATTTGCCGCCAGTCCACCGAGGGTGCCAATTGGACCTGTACCTCGGGAACGATCTTCTCGTGATAGTCTGGACCGAGCCCGGTGCGCAGTGCCTGGTCGACGACCACCTCGGCCGCGCGGCCGCGCGCATAGCAGCGCCACAATCCGATCCATGAGACGAAGGTGATGAACAACCCGAGTCGGCCCGGCCACCCGTGCAGTGCGCCCGCGCGGATGAACACGAGCGTCATCACTGCCTGCCAGGCGATGTGATGCAGCGCCAGCTCGGTCGTCAGCCAGCCGGAGAAGAAGCTGATCGCGGCGCGTCGCATCCCGGTATAGAGCGGCCGATACGCGTTGTAGGTGAACCACGCACCGACGAGGGCAACGAAGAGAAACAACCACGACATCGAATCCTCCAAGAACAGTGACGAGTGACCAGTGACGAGTGACAAGCAGGGAGCTTTTATCGCTCGTCACTCGCCACTCGCCACTTTCTGTCACCTCTTCTCCGTGCTCTGGATCACCTCGTGGATCTCCAGGACATTGGCTCCGGCGAACATCTCCGCCGGCGGCCGGTTGCTGTGCGCCGCACGGAACGATTCGCTTTTCGTCCAGTCCCAGAACGCCTGCTCGCTCTCCCAATAGGTCTGCACCAGGTAGTACCCCTGCTCGGTGCTGGTTTCCCATTGCCCGGTTTGGTGGCTGAAGCGGCGCTGCACCGGTCGGAGCACGAGGTTCTTGATGAACCCCGGGGACTGGTCGATGAGATGGGCGCGCGTGCGGAAGCGATCCTCGAAGTCCGCCTCGTGGCCCGCGGCCACAGGGATACGGTTGGTAACGACGAATGCCATACGGGCGCGCTCACTTCTTGGTGCGCTTGTGCTTGAGGTGCACCGCGGCCCCGCCCTCGAGCACGCGGAAGGTGAATGACTCGGTGAGGTAGAGCCACACCTTGTCTTTGTCGTGCGCGGCGTAGCCGATCGAAAGATCTTGTCCGATGCTGAGCTCGAAGTCCTCGCCACGCGTCGATAACGCCACGGCGCCATCGACGGCGGGTGCCCACACGATGGGGCCGTCGATGACGCGCGCGACGCGTTCGCGAATCGGGTACCCATCTTCGGCTGCTTGCGACAGGCCGGCGTAACATTCCGGCCCGAGGGCCAACGCATAGGGGCCGTCGATGCCGGCGCGGCGCAAGATCTCGGTCGCCTCGACCACGGCGGACGGATAGTCCGCATAGTTGGCGGGAATGGCGATCGGCGGATGCGGGGTGGTCGGAATGATCCCGGCGATTGCCGCGGCCTTGAAGCCGTTGAAGATCGCGCTGTCTTCGGCACGGGCGACGCTTTCGGCGGCCTTGACCACCGCATCGAGGTCGAGCATGGCGCCGCGCGCCGCACAATCGAGGTCCAGGATCGACAGGTCGAACGGCATGCGCAACTCGACAATCGGCGCGACCTCGCGCAGGCCCCACGGCACGCCGAGGTTGTCGTCGTGCCGAATGTCGATCCAGCCGGTATTGACCGCGCCGTGCTGCCAGCCGTGCGGTCCGCTAACGTCGACGAGCTTGCGTCCTGCCAGGTGGAGCCGCAGCACGCGCGCGGCCTCCTCGTCAATTTGCTTCCACGCCTCGGGGGTGATCGGAGCGAGATTTCGTTTGAGTAGGTCCATGGAATTCACTTTCCTTTCAAGTTGCCGATACCCAGCGTGGCGCCGCTCGCGGCCGGGCTGCCGGCCGCCGCTTCCTCGATGGCGGTGATCGGCTTCTCGGTGAAGAGATATTTCTTCATCATCGCGTCAAAATGCTCGTGATGCCGCCGGAGCCATTCCAGGACCATCATGGCGTGCTCGATCTCTTCGTTCTGGTTGTGGATCAGCACGGCGCTGAGATTGGCGTCGGAGCAGGCCTCGGCCCGCTGCCCGTACCAATCGATGGCTTCCAGCTCTTC
>CAZTDK010000248.1:0-8377 GCA_964611965.1 uncultured Binatia bacterium (SeqCode)
GAGGTTGAATCGACGCGGCCCAGTGGCCGTGTTTTGCACAAGGCTGTAGCTAGGCCTGCAGCCGGCGACCCTGCGGGCGGCGGCTTTTCTATGGCCCGCTCCCGGTCGGTCGCTGCCGACTTCCAAGGTCGAGAGGCTGCTCCTTTCCCCACGCGCTGCCGATGGCCAACAGCGGTTATTGGGAAGCCACCCGCAAGACGCGCTCCGCCGCCATCAGGAATCGCTGCGGCTCGGGCAGCAGGCTGAGCACCACGAAGGCCTCGTGCTGGAAATCGAAGAAAAAGCCCGGATGGACCAATACATGGTCATGCTCGAGCAGCTCGAGCACCAGCTGCTCTTCGCTGCGGGTCGCCGGCACGCGCACCACTGCGGACCATCCGCCTTCCGCGCGCAGCACTTCGACGGCAGTAAACGCGCTGGCGATCTCGCGTAGCGCGCGCAAATTGGTGCGCACGCGTTCGTGGATCTGCGTCCGCACCGTGGCTCCGCGCGCCAGCAGGTCAGCAGCGGCAACCTGCACCGGCGTGCCCACGGACAAGAAGCTGTCGGCAATCAGTTCCAGCCCGGCCTGTGCCGACGCCCGCAACGCAGGCGGTCCGCCGACCACCATCCAGCCGAGCTTGACCTGCGGAAGCCCGAGTGACTTCGACAAGCCGCCGAGCGTGAATGCCAGCCCATTGCTGTGGACCGCGACGTCTCGCACCGGTGCAGCGCTCTCGAGTGGGTAGTCGGCGAACACTTCGTCGACGATGAGTGGCCAGCCGCGAACGTCGCACACGGCCGACAGCTCGGCGAGATCCGCGGCCGAAACGAATGAACCGGTTGGATGGTTCGGCGAGACTACGATTGCGGCTTTGACTGCTGGCGGCGCGGTCCGCAGCGTGTCCACATCGATCTCCCAGCGGCCGTGATACGCCAGGTCGTAGGGGAGCGCGCGCACGCCCTCGAGGCGCGTCAAGTGCTCGAAAAGGGGATAGCTCGGGCGCGGCACCATGACCGCCTCGCCCGGATCGCACAACAGCTTGAAGAGCCACGTGTAGGATTCGCTGGTGCTCGCCGTCAGGACTACCTGATCGGGCTCGACCTGGACGCCCCGCCGGAGGTGATCGGCCGCAACGGCGCGGCGCGCGTCGGGCAACCCAAACGGCTGCGGTTCGTAGCGCAACGCTCGGGGCAACGACAACGCGGCCAGCAGATCCGCGGGGTACGACAGGCCGGCCCGCGTCGGATTGGACTCGGTCAGATCCGTGACAGCGACACCTGACGCTCGCAACCTGCCGAGGGCGCGCGTCAGGGCGTTCAACTCAGCGTGTCGCGGCAGGCGCTGCGAAAACATCGGCGTCTATTCTCTTGGCAGGTCGATACCGGCGACGACTGCCGCCGTCAAGCACTCAACCTGGGTCCAATCACCCAACCATGTAACAGGGGGTCGGGAATTGCCCCAAAAAGTCCGCCGCGCCGTGGAATTCAGAGAAAGTCACCGGAGTGGCAATAGTCTTGCGTATACCGGCAGCAGGCGTTGCGCATGGTCCGGCAGAAACCACTTTCTAACTGCCTTTTAACCACGATCTTACGTCCATTTCATCGCGGATCGTGAGCTCGTACGGTATCGTCAGTGTGCATGCGATGTGGAAGCAAGACCGTCTTGACAAAATAGAAAACGTATTTGGTCAGTGTCCAAACGTTTATCTGCCGATAAGGAGGCCACCGATGAATCACTGCAAGCGGTTGATGGTACGCTCGGGAGTTCGGCTATTGAGTATCCTTCTGTTCAGCGCCGGTCTGGAGCTGCTGGTCGGTCCCGCGCCCGCCATGAGTGCGATTCGCAACGCCGCGCCGACGTGCGTCGGGGACTGCGACCACAGCGGCTCTGTGACGATCGACGAGATCGTCACTGGAGTGAACATCGCACTCGACGAGTTGGCGCTCGGCCGCTGCGCAGCTCTGGACTGTAACGAGACCGGCGAGGTCACGGTCGACTGTCTGGTCAGTGCAGTTGCCGCGGCGTTGAACGGATGCCCGTCGATCCCCCCGAGTAGTCCGACACCAACGGCTACGGCGACGGCGCCGAACACCGCCGCGCCGACATCGAGCACCGCTGCGCCGACAGCGACGGTCACACCGACTGTTGCGATACCTCCTAGCGACTGCGGCACCTTCCTCACCTTGTGGGGGCGCATCGGCAGCGGCGACAGCGAATTCCACGATCCCGCCGGCATCGCCGTGGATGGCACCGGCACCGTCTTCGTCGCTGACTCGGGAAACAATCGCATTCAGGAATTCAGCAACGACGGGACGTTCCTCACGGAGTTTGGGAGCCCGGGCAATGGGGATGGAGAGCTCGACACCCCGAGGGGCGTCGCCGTCGATCGCGATGGGAATGTCTTCGTCGCCGACACCAACAATAATCGCATTGAAAAGTTCACGCACGCCGGCACCTTCCTGGCAAAGTGGGGTAGCGCGGGAAATGGCGATGGCCAGTTCAGCGGCCCCACTGGTGTTGCCGTGGATCGGGACGGCAACCTCTTCGTCGCCGACCGCTTCAACAACCGCATGCAGAAGTTTACGAACGATGGAGTGTTCCTCATCAAGTGGGGGAACGCCGGAGATGGCGACGGAGACTTTTCCAACCCCATCGGCGTGGCTGTCGATAGTGATGGGGGTGGCGTGTTCGTTGCCGATCACTTCAACGATCGCATCCAGAAGTTCACGTTGACCGGAGCGTTCCTTGACAAGTGGGGTCATCCGGGTACCGGCGAGGGTGAGTTCAGTGACGTGGAAAGCATCGCTGCGATTGACGGGGATGTGTTCGTCGCTGACACTGACCGGATTCAGGAGTTCAAGAACAATGGAGACTTCATTACGACCTGGGGTGATTTGGGCAACCGCGCCGGCCAATTCAATTCCGCCATCGGTGTTGCAGCCGACGCGGATGGGAATATCTTCGTCACTGACGAGAATCAGCGTGTGCAGAAGTTCGTGTGTCCCTAGGCCACAATGGCAAGTAGATAACCACCATCCTGCCCAGCGGGCACGCTTCGAGACGGCCGCTGAGAAGATGCGAGCTCCTCAGCGTGAGCGGTTATTTCCTCGAAACGGAAGACGTTGCCGCTCACGCAGAGGAGGCGCCAGCCCTCCAGGCGCCGTCTCGAAGCGTGCGATCTTGGCGGCATACCGCTGAACTCACTGGCATTGTGTCCGGCCCTGCGGGTGGATAACTACGACCGGGGCGCCGCCGCACGCGGCCGCAGCAGCGTACGGAGTGACGGATGCTCCACGAATGCTCGGCGCAACTGGTGACCCGGCGGCAAGGACTCGGCCAGCTGGTTGACGAGCGTGGCACAGCGCCGCCGCGCCGCATGTGCGTCGTCGCGCCGGCGTTGCCGCTCGTGCACGCGGGCGGCGGTCGCGGCGATGCGCCATTCCACGAGCGGCAGCTCGCAGACGTCGAGCGCGGCGCGCGCTTCGCCGAGATGCGCTTCGGCGTCCGCCAGGCGACCGGCCTGCAAGGCGATTTCCGCCAATAGCCGGGCGGCATCCGCGCGCGGCCGCGGTTCGTCGGCCGTCGCCGCCAGCGTCTGGAGTGCCGCGGCCTCGGCGCGCGCGCGCTCGAGGTCGCCACGCGCCAACCACACCTGCGCGAGCCCTTGACGGCAACGCAGTTGCGCCGACCACGGCATGGCGGGCCCTGCGGCGGCCCGGGCAAGCTGCGGCGCGGTGAATACCGTGTAGGCTTCGTCGAGCTGGCCGAGGCCGAGCAGCGCGAAGGCCAGCCGGAACATCGCGGTCTGCCGCGCGCCATCGCTCAAGTCCTCGTGCAGCAGCTCCGCGCGTGCGATGGCTGCCGCACCGGCGAAGTCGAAGGCCTCGGTGTGCAGTTTGGCCGTCGCTGACCTCAGCAGACTGCAAAAGTGCAGACTGCCGACTTGCTCACCAAGCTGTAATCCTTCTTCGATGGCGGCGAGGGCCGCGCCCCATTCCCCGCGCTGCAGGAGCGCATCGACGCGTACGTGGTAGGACCACAGGCACATGTAGGCGTTGCCGGCGTCGCGGGCGACCTCGATGCCTTCCGCTGCGGTCTGTACTGCGGCCTGTAAGTTGGAACGGGCAAGCTGCAGGAGCGCAAGCACGAGCGCACTCTGCGCCAGGACCTCGCGATCGCCAGTGGTGCGTGCGATCGCGATGGTCTCCTCTCCCAGGCGCACATCCGCGATCCGACCGCCCTGCAGTTGAACCTGCCAGTAGGCCGCATGTCCCTGTGCGTTGGCGCGTAGCAGCGGGTCGTCGACGCGTTGACTGAGCATCATCCCTTCGACCGAGGCGCGGCGGCTGCCCTCGGAATCCACCCATCCGAGTACCGTGGCGCGGTGGAGCATGGCGTTGGCTTCCCATCCGATCTCGCCGTGATCGCGGGCCCACGCCGCCAGCGTGTCGCATGCCTGCAGCGTACCGGGCAGGTCCCCGAGGCCGCGGCGCACGCGGGTGAGCTGGTCGAGGAGGAGCGGATACACCGCCGCAGCATCGGTTGCCGGGAGATGTTTGACCAGCGTGACGGCGTGCGTCAGCCGTGCCGCCGCCTCACGATGCGCCCAGCGCCGCATGTCACCGTCGGCGCCGCGCCGCAGATGATCGATCGCGCGCGCGGACTCGCGCGCGTGCTCGAAGTGATGCGCCATCTGCGTTTCGACCACCCCGGGGTGTGCGCCATAGGTCTCCTCGAGCCATTCACCGAGACGCTGGTGCAAGCGCAGGCGGCGCGCCGCCGAGACGCGTTCGACCAGGACGCTGGGATACAGACTGTGGGTGAAGCGGTAACGGGCCACCTGCGTCCCGTCGGGCCGGGCGAACAGCGGCGCCGCGGCCAGGAACTGCCGCTGCCGTGCCAGCTCGTCGCACCACTCTTCGACCGCCAGACCATCCTTGCCGAGGCCAGCCGCGACCGATGCGACGGTAAACTCGATCCCCAGAACACTCGCCACTTCGAGCAGGCGCTGCGCCTCCGGCTCCAAGCGCGCAATCTGCTTCTCGACCAGGAGGCGGAGGCTTTCCGGAACGGCGTGAGCAATCTCGTCGAGCGGTTTTCTCACCCGCCAGCGCCCGTCCTCCGCCTCGAGCACGCGCAGCGCCACGAGTTCGTCCACCACCCGCACCATGAAGAGCGGATTCCCGTCCGTGCGCCGGTGCACGGCGCGCGCCAGCTGCGGCGGAAAGGCGTGTCCGCCGAAGCGCTGCGCGAGATACGCGGCGACGTGCGGCTCGCGCAGAAACGCCAGCCCGATGTCCTCACACTGGCGCCGCACCCCCAGCTCCTGGATGAGCGCCCGGAGCGGGTGTCCCGCCACGATGACGTCGCCTGAGCGGTAACTCCCGATCACGAGGAGGCGCGCCGATTCCTGTCGCCGCCCGAGCATCGCCAGCAGATCGAGGGTGGAATAGTCGCTCCAGTGCAGATCCTCGAGCACCAGGAGAACCGGCGTCGCGGCGGACAGCGCCTCGATGGCGTCCACCATCTCGCGCAACATCCGCTCTTTGGTGACTCCCAGCAGCTGCCGCCGCAAGCTCTCGTGATCGTCGCGCTGCTCCAGCCATGGCAGCTGCACCAACCAGGTGGGGGCGCGGGTCTCAAGGACGCGGATGACCCGGTCGGCCCCGGGCTCGCGCAGCAGCCGTCCGAACGCTTCGAGGACCGGCAGATAGGCCTCCGCAACCCCGTAGTGCTCGAGACACGCGCCGCGCGCAATCAATAGATCCGGATCGGACGCGGCGCGGGCCAGGAATGCGTCGAGCACCGTGGTCTTGCCGATGCCGGCTTCACCGGAGAAGAACACCAGCTGGCGCTGGCCGGCGAGGGCGCTCGCGAGCCGCTCTTCGAGCTGCGCCAGCACCGCGTCCCGACCGACTATTGCGGTGCGTGGATCGGCGGCCGGCAGCACACGCGTCGAGCGGCTTCGCAGGGCGATGAAGCGGTATCCTCGCCGCGGGACGGTTTCGATGAAACGCGGCACTGCGGGATCGTCATCGAGGGCGCGACGAATTTCCAGGATGATTACCTTGAGCACCCCGTCGCTGACGTGGGTCTTGGCCCAGCCGGCCCGCAGCAGCTCGGCCTTCGAGACCAGCTGGCCGCGGTCCTCGACCAAACGGCGCAGGACGCCGAATGCCTTCGGGGTAAGGGCCACCACCTCGCCGCCGCACGACAGCCGCTCGGTGGCGAGATCAAGGCAGAAATCACCGAATGTCAGACGTTGGTCCGCTTCCATGAGTGGCAGGGAACCGTTTTCTTACCGCCTTCTAACCCCAATCTCACGTCTGTTCCATAGTGAATGCCGGCGGGGCGCCGTATCTTCGCTCGCATGGAATGGAACCGCAAGCGCCGATCAACCACGCAACCGGCTTCGGTCAATCGGAACGGTGGTGCAACCAACCTGCGCTCCAACGCTGTCGTCGAGCGCAAGCCACCAAGGAGGTGCGCCATGAGAAACATGCACCACACTCTGTGTCGCATGTTTGGAGTTGCACCCCTCTGCCTCGCCGCAGCGTTGCCCGCCAGCGCGCTGATGCTGCGATGTCCCGTCGACTCGGTCAAGGTCGGCGACGTTTGCATCGACAAGTACGAGGCGAGTGTCTGGCAGATTCCGTCCGGGAACACGGCGCTCATCAGAAAAGTGCAGCTGGGTCACGCGACTCTCGCGGATCTCACGGCCGGTGGGGCGACCCAGGTGAGCGCTGCATTCAACTGCGGCCCGGCCTTCCCGCCGACGTTTGACGCGACCGGGAATTGGACGAGCCCGCTCTTCGCGGTTTCCGTCGCCGGCGTGAAGCCGACGAGCTGTGTGACCTGGTTTCAAGCGGAGCAAGCCTACGCGCTCTCCGGAAAGCGCTTGCTCACCAACCAAGAGTGGCAGCGCGCCGCCGCCGGCACCGCCGATCCCGGTACGGACGACGGTGGCACCGACTGTAATATCGGGGGTCTTGGCCGTCCCCAGGATACCGGCTCGCGCGCCAACTGCGTGTCGAACTGGGGAACTTTCGACATGGTGGGCAACGTTGCGGAATGGGTGGCCGAGTGGACAGCGCAACCGACCGAGTGCCCCGGGTGGGGCACGTTCAGCGAAGACCTGATGTGTCTCGCGGGTGCAAGCACCACGGCGACAGGCCCGGCTGCGCTGGTGCGCGGCGGAGCGTTCAACGGCACCTTCGTGGAAGCCGGAGTGTTCGCCGTCACTGCTGCGGATCCTGCTCGGTCTGGGCAGGGCATCGGCTTTCGCTGCGGCCGCGCCAATATCAGCGCGCCCGCGACCGCGCCGGCCCTCGTGCGCGGAGCCGCCGTCAGCAAATGAGGCCGTCGAGTGCGCTAGGGCCTGCGGCCGGCGTCTCTTTCCATGGACCGCTCCCGATGGTCGCTGCGAGATTCCAAGTCCGACAAACGGGTCGTGCCAGGGGTGATGTCTATGCGTATGGAACGGAACCGCAGCGCCGATCAATCGTCCAACCGGCTTGGAACCGCAAAGCGAGGCGGCGCCCCGGATCGTATCGTCGAAGGCAAGCCACCAAGGAGGTACGTTATGAGTGACCGAAACACTTACAAAGGCAGGTGCTTTTGCGGCGCGGTGCAATTCACCGTGAGCGGCGAGCCCGAGGGCATGGGCTATTGCCACTGCGAGTCATGCCGGCGCTGGTCGGCTGCGCCGGTCAACGCCTTCACGCTATGGAAACCCGAAGCCGTGCAGATCATGCGGGGCGCCGATAACATCGGCACCTACAACAAGACGCCGCGCAGTCATCGCAAGTGGTGCAAGGCCTGCGGCGGCCACATCTTCACGGAGCATCCCGGGCTGGGACTCATCGACGTGTATGCGGCGGTCATCCCGGACTTCCCGTACCGCGCCGTCATCCACATCCAATATCAAGAGACGACGTTGCGCATTAAAGACGGGGTGCCGAAAATGAAGGACGTGCCGGCGGACATGGGCGGCACGGGGCTCAGCATGGCGGAATGACGCCGGAGGTGGAACGGCGAGCTCGCGCCGCTCACCCGCAGCGATCGAATGGAGGAGCGATGATGAACACAGTGATGATGATGAAAACAGCCAGGATGATCGACCTTTCCATTGCGCTCGGACTCGCACTGGGCGCGGCGCGCGCGGCGGCGGTCGACTTTCCCACGGTTCCCGTGGCGCGGTGCGCGCCCGACGCGGTGCTGGCGGGGACGGCGTGCATCGACAAGTACGAGGCGAGTGTGTGGCGCGTGCCCAATGCGACCACGACGAATGCCGGCTTGCTGAAGACGATTCAATTTGGGCGGGCGACTCGGGCCGACTTGATAGCGGGCGGCGCAATGCAGTTGGGCACGACGGGTGACGACTATGCGCCGTGT
>CAZTDK010000249.1:0-8343 GCA_964611965.1 uncultured Binatia bacterium (SeqCode)
GCGGACGCGCATCGCGTGATCACCTGGGAGTATCGTGGGCACTACGCCAGCGGCCCGCCGCGGCATGTGTCCGCTGCCAGCTTGTCCATGACGGCGAATGCGGAGGATCTGGTCGCCGTTCTCGATGCTTGCAAGGTCGAGCGTGCGGTGCTGCTCGGTCATTCGATGGGCTGCCAGGTGCTGCTGGAGTTCTGGCGTCGCCATCCCGACCGGGTCGCCGGGCTGGTTCCCATCTGCGGCCCCTATGGCCGTCCGTTCGATACATTCTTCTTGTCGCCCAGCCTTACGCCGGTCCTCTTCGAGGCGATTGGCGCGTTGGTGACCGCCTCGCCCGGTCTGCTCGAAGGGCTGCTGCGCCCGCTGTTGCGCTCGCCGATTCCCGATGCGATTGCCCGCCTCGGTTTGATCAATGCGCAGCTCGCCAGCCGTGAGAGCATGGCCCCGTACTTTGCGCACCTGGCGAAGATGGACCTGCAGGTCTTCTTCCTGATGGCACTGGCGATGCAGCGCCACGACGCCGGGCCGTGGTTGAAGCGCATCGACGTCCCGACCCTCATCGTTGCCGGCGAGAACGACCAACTCACACCGCTGTCGCTGTCGTACCGGATGCGTGACGACATCCCCGGAGCGGAAATGCTGCTGCTCCGGAAAGGGAGCCACGTCGGTATCATCGAGTACCCCGAGCTGATCAGCTTGCGGATCGAGAAGTTCCTGCACCAACGTGTCGAGCCGTTTCTCGCCACCCGGGCACGCCGTTCCGCCGCGCGCAACTCCCGGCGTCAGGTGCCGCTCGACGGCAAGCGTCAGCCGGCTCCTGCGCCGGCAGCAATCGGTGCACCGGTCGTCTAGCGGAGACGCTCCGATATCCGATATATGTTGCGCGTGTGCAACTCTTGATGGCTACAAGCCTGCCCACGGTTGAAGCCGCGCTGGCCGGAAGCCAGGCGTAGCCCGCGTCGATGAAATGGACCCTGCCGTTGTGGCGCTGCGTCTGTCTCGGCCTGCCCTGGCTGGCACTGTGGCGTGGGGCGCCGGCAGCCGCGCTGCCGGCGGTCGGACTGGACGCGACGCACGGCGAGTATGCCATCGGATCGTACGTTGAATACCTCGAGGACCCCCAGCGCCGATGGACGATCGACGACGTCGTGCGCGCTCCATTGGCCGATCACTTTGCGCGTCGCCCCGACAGCAGCCTCAACCTCGGACTCACCGATTCCGCATACTGGTTGCGCTTTGCCCTGCGCAATGACACGACGGAGCCCGCCCGCTGGTTCCTGTGCGTGGACTGGGCGCTGAACGACGAGCTCGATCTCTACGCGCCCGGCAGCGACGGCGCGTTTGTCGTCCGCCACGCGGGTGATGCGCGCCCATTTGGCGCACGGGAGATTGCCTACCGCCAGCCCCTGTTTCTGGTCGCACTCGAGCCGGGCGCGACCCGCACCTTCTTTGTCCGGGTCGCGGGCGGGGATGCGTTGTTGGTGCCCCTGGCAGTTCGCAGCGAGGGTGTCCTGTGGCGACACAACCTGAGCGAGACCGGCAGGCTCACATTCTTCTACGGTGCCTGCGTCGCGATGATCATTTACAACTGTACTATTTACTTAATATTCAGGCATCGCGGTTACCTGTATTATATATGCTTTGCCTCGTGTACGCTGGGATGGAGTCTGTGTACCGAGGGCTACGCGCATCAATATTCCGCTCCGTGGGTTGCCAACCGGGCGATCCACGTCTTCGGCGTGGGCATCGTGCTTTCGTTCATCTCCGCGGCGCGCGCGTTTCTCGACTCGCGCAACCATACGCCGCGCATGGATCGTGCGCTGCGCCTCCTGCAGATCGGAGAGGTCGGCATCGTGCCGCTCTCCTTCGTGGAGGTCCCGCTCTTCGTGCTGCTGCTGGTCCTGCTGGGGGCCGCTCAGGTGGCGTTGCTGGCCATCATCTCCGTGCATCGCTGGCGGCAGGGGGCGCCGATGGCCCGTCTGTTTACCCTCGCCTGCGTGCCGCTGGCTGCCGGCGGTCTGTTGTGGGGCATCGATTCGCTCTGGCCGATCTCGACCAGCAATTGGGTGGCGAGCTACGTGCTTCAGCTCGGCGCCTTGACCAGCCTGGTGCTCCTGCCGATGCCGCTGGCCGGGCGTCTCGCGTTCTTTGAAGAGCTGCAGCAGCGCACGGCCGAGCTGCGAGCCCGCACCCAGGATCTGGCAGATTCCGAGCGGGAGCTGGAGGCGGCGCGCGACAAAGCGCTGGCCGGCAGCCGCGCCAAGAGCACGTTTCTGGCGAACATGAGCCACGAGTTGCGCACGCCCCTCAACGCGATCATCGGCTACAGCGAGATGGTGCAGGAGGACGCCGAAGAGGCGGGCCACACCGAGTACCATGAGGACCTGCAGAAGATCATCCTATCGGGAAAGCATCTGCTCGGCCTGATCAACGACGTGCTCGATCTCTCCAAGATCGAGGCCGGAAAGGTGGCGCTGTACGCGGAAGATTTCGATGTCGGCGAGCTGGTGCGCGGGATGGCGGCGTCGGTCGAACCCTTGATCGCGCGGCATGCAAACCGCCTCGAAGTGTCGGTGGCACACGACGCGGGGACGATGCATTCGGACGCGACCCGCGTGCGCCAAATTCTGCTCAACCTGCTGAGCAACGCGGCAAAGTTCACCAAACAGGGAACTATCCGACTGGTGGTCGAGCGACAGTCGGTCAATGGTGCCGATGGGCTCGAATTCTCGGTCGCGGACACCGGCATCGGCATGAGCCCGGATCAGCTGGGCCAGATCTTCGAGGCGTTCACCCAAGCCAAGCCATCGACGGCGCGCGACTATGGCGGTACCGGGCTCGGTCTCACGATCACGAAGCGATTTTGTGAGATGCTCGGGGGCGTTATCGACGTCGCCAGTGAACCCGGGCGCGGGGCTCGGTTCGTGGTCCGCCTCCCGCGCTTCATGCCCGAGGAGGTGCGCAAAGTGGAAGGCGACGGGCCGGCTGAGCCGTCCTCGATCACGGTGCCGGAAGGCTCAGCGCGCACGGCCGGCAAGCGCCTTGTTCTGGTGATCGAGGACAATCCGTCGGCACGCGATCTCATGCAGCGGGCGCTCGAGCGCGAAGGCTACGCGGTGCGGGCCGCTGGCACCGGCGAGGAGGGGCTGCGGCTGGCGCGCGCCTGCCGGCCGGACGTCGTCACCTTGGACGTGGTGATGCCCCGCATGGACGGGTGGGCGGTGCTCTCGGCGCTCAAGGCCGATCCCGAGCTCGCCGACGTGCCGGTGATCGTGATTACGATCGTCGAGAACCGCGACCTGGGCTATGCCCTTGGGGCGGCCGAATACCTGGTCAAACCTGTACAGCGGGAGCGGCTCCTCGGAGTGCTTGCTCGCCACGTGCCCCCCGGGGAACGCGGGCCTGTGCTGGTCGTCGATGATGAGGAAGGCGCGCGCCAGCGCCTTGGCCGCGCTGTCCGCGACGCGGGCTACGCGGTGGTGGAAGCCGAGAACGGACGGGTGGCGCTGGAACGCATGGCGGCACAGACACCGTGGCTCATTTTGCTCGATCTCCTCATGCCGGTGATGGACGGGTTCGAGTTCCTGGCGGCCCTGCGCGGCCGCGACGAGTGGCGCGCGATCCCCGTCGTCGTCGTGACGGCGAAGGACCTGAGCGAAGCCGAGCGGGTGGCCCTCAGCGGCGCCACGGAGCGCGTGTTCCAGAAAGGCACGTGCGACACGGCATCGCTCGTGGCTGAGGTGAGTCGCCTGATTCGCGCGCGGAATGCGTGAAGGATCAATGACCGCACGCCGACGGTGCGGCGCCCGCGCTTCACCGATGCGATTCTCTTGGTGAGCGGCATCGGTCACCTCGAAGTACGCGCGCCCGTCGTGCGGTGCGAGCCGCTGTCGTCAAACCGGCGCCGTGTGGCTGAGTTGTGGTGAGCCTTGCTCACACATGAGTCGCTCGTTCCACGAACGCTCGCGCCCGGCAAGCCGGAGCAGGCCATGCACGAGACAACGGCAACCAACGAGAGATCCTGCAAAGGGAGTCGTCCACCGTCTGCCGGGCCTGCGGCCCGCGTGAGGCTGGGGGTTGCTTTTTTGCTTGATCTCTCTGACGCTTCGGTTAGGCAATGACTGTGACTGCGAGCTCGAGCGGCCCGGTGGCGCTGATCGAAGTCGACGCTCTGGGCGTGCGCTACGGCGATCGTTCGGCGCTCGACAACTTGAGCTTCCAGGTGCAGGCCGGGGAGCTCGTCGGGCTGCTCGGCCCGAACGGCGCCGGCAAGACCACCACGCTGTCCGTTCTGGCCACGCTCCTGCGTCCGGACACAGGCCACGCCCGTATTGGTGGCTACGATACGGTGCGCGAAGCGGCGCGCGTCCGCGCCGTGCTCGGCCTCGTCCCGCAGACGCTGGGGATCTATCCGACGCTGACGGCGCGCGAAAATCTCCTGTTCTTTGCACGGCTGTTCCGGCTCCGCGACGCGCGCGGCGTCGCCGCGCGCAGCCTGCGGCTCGTCGGCCTCGAAGAGCGCGCCGACGACGTCGTGGCGACATTCTCCGGTGGAATGCAGCGGCGTCTCAATCTGGCGTGCGGCCTGTTGCACGAACCGCGCGTGGTGTTGCTGGACGAACCGACGGTCGGCGTCGACCCGCAATCTCGGGAACGCATCTTCGACGCGGTGCGCGGGCAAGCGGCGCGCGGCGCCGCCATCCTCTACAGCACGCATCAGATGGAGGAAGCGGAGCGCCTCTGTGATCGCGTCGTGCTCATCGACGGCGGCCGCGTCGTCGCCGCCGGGACGCCGGCCGAGCTGATCGAGTACGCCGGTGCCGCGCTGCGTCTCGAGCTGCGCACGCACGCGCGCCTTCCCGAGGGCTGGCTCGACACGCTGCGCGGGGCGCGCGTGCTGAAGCCGCCGGCGAGTCTTGCGGAAGATGGTGAGCTCACGCACGTCAGCCTCGATGACGTCGCGCTCGCCGTGCGCGTGCTCGACTGCGCGGCGGCGCAGGGCGCTGGCGTCGTCGATTTCCACTTGCATCAGCCGAGCCTGCAGGATGTCTTCCTGAAGTTCACGGGGCATGCCTTGCGCGACTGACGGATGCCGGACCGATGCATGCCCTCTGGGTGATTTTCGGGAAGGACCTGCGATTGCTGTGGCGCGATCGCGCCGGCCTCGTGTTCCTGACGCTGGCGCCCATCGTGGTCATCAGCGTCGCCGGCTTTTCGCTCGCCAATCTGTACGGCGCGGATCCCTCCGGGCAGACCGCTTACGATCTCCCGTTCGTCGATGAAGACGGCGGCGAGCTGGCGCGCCGTTTGCGCGAGCGCCTCGCCGCCGAGCATTCCGTCAATCTACTCCCGGTGGCCGATCGTGCCACGGCGGAGGATATGGTCCGGCGCAAACTGGCTGGCTCGGCCCTGGTCGTGCCGAGCGGCACGGAGGCCGCGCTGCGCAACGGTCAGCCCGCCGCCCTGGTGCTGTACAGCGACGCGGTGAAGTACCTCGAGCGCTTGAACGTGCGCGCCAAGCTGCTGGAGATGCATGACCAGCTGGCGCGCGGCGATGACAGCGAACGCGCCGCCGGCGCCCAGCGGGCGCAGCTGCAGCACCAGCTGGAGCAGTTGCGCCACGGTATGGATCGACTGCGCACGACGCTCGACGCCACCTGGGAAGACGCGCGCGTGGCGCGCGAGCGCGCCGCGACGGAGGTGCACGCGCAGCTCGAACGCCACCGCCAGGAAGCAGCGAGGGACATCGCGCGGCAGCTCGACGCCGTGATGCAGCGCTTGCAGCGCGAGGCGGACACGCAAGCCGCAGCGCTGCGCGGCGAGGTGCGCGCGTATCTCGCCGACGTCGCGCAGCGACGCGCCGCGTTTACGCGCTGGCTCGCCGAGCTGAAACGACTGGCCGGCGGCCACGCCGCGGACATTCCGCCGCCGCCCGAGTTTCCCGAGCTGCCGGCGGCGCTCGAGCAGCGGCTCGAAGCAAGCACCCCAGCGTTCCGGTTGCCCGATCCAAAAGAGCTCTCGCCGCAGCTGCCGCCGCCGCCCCATCTCGACCTCCCGTCTTTGCCGCCGCGTCCGTCCCTGGAGATGCCGCAGATCATGCTCCCCGACCTGCCAAAGCTGCCGGGCACGTTGACACTTCAGGAAGTCAATCTCAGTGGCGGCTCGATCAACATCAATACCTTCGATCAGAACGTCCCGGGCTTCAGCGTCACCTTCCTGCTGCTCGGCATGCTGCTCGGGGTGTCCCTCGGATTACTTGACGAGCGCGACTGGGGCACGTTGAGCCGCTTGCATGCGATGCCGGTGGCGGCGCCGTCTGTACTGGTGGGCAAGCTGCTGGCGCGGTTCGTCGTTGGGGTCGCGCAGATGCTCACCTTGCTGGCGGCCGGGTGGCTGGTGTTCGGCGTGTCCCTCGGCCCGCAGCCGTGGGCGCTGCTGCTGCCCACCGTGGGCATTGTGTTTGCCGGCACCGCCTTTGGGTTGGTGGTTGCGGCGGTGGCGTCGAGCCGCGAGGCCGTGTTGCCGGTGGGATCGATTGTCATCATCACCATGGCGGCGGTGGGTGGCTGCTGGTGGCCGATCGATTTGGAGCCGCGCTGGATGCGCACCGCGGCGCTGGCGTTTCCGACGACCTGGGCCATGGACGCGTTCAACGACCTGATGATTCGCCGCCGCACGATCGCAGCGGCGTTGCGCCCGACGGCGGTGATGCTGGCGTACGGTGCGCTCTATCTGGTCGTTGGCGTGACACTGTTTACGCGCCGCGGGCGCGCCCGCGGATGAGGCCTGCCGCCGGGCAGTTTGCGTCGGCCCAGTCGGCCAACGCCCGAAGAACGGCAAGACCGACGCTGAGTGCCTTAGCCAGAGCGAGCTGCGGGTCGCACGGGGGGCTCATGGCTGTTGGTTCACGCGGAGGCGCGGAGACGCGGAGGCTTGCAGATGGTTGACGATGCGGTGGAGGCCTTCTTTGAGGGTCGCTGCTCCGAAGTTGATGAGTAGACCGACGGGGAGGTTCATCAAGCGAAGGTAGGTGAGGAGTTGCTTACTGTGAACCGGGGCGAGTCTCTCGACCGACTTGAGCTCGACGATGACGCGCTCTTCGACGAGGAGGTCGGTACGGAAGCCCTCCTCGAACAGCATGCCGTCGTACTCGAAGCGGATCGCCTTCTGCCTCTCCGCTCGGAATCCGCGTTTCTCCAGGGCCCGCGCAAGCACCACCTCATAGACCGACTCCAGCAAGCCGGGACCCAGCTCCATGTGGATCTTCAGCGATGCGTCAACGATCGCTCCGGTGATGTCATCGAGTTCTTTCATGTCACGCGGAGGCGCGGAGAGGGAGTCATACAGCAAGAATGCACCCCGCCCAACCGTGTTGGCCTGTCCTTGCTCCGCGTCCTCCGCGCCTCCGCGTGAGTACTCATTATGATAGATGTGGCGGAGCAAAAGCGGTTGGCCGATTGAGCCGAGCTTCGGTATCAAGGCTGCAACGACGACCCCTCTTGTGTACCCGCTGGACTGCTCGCATCGTTTTCCGGCTCGAGGTACACCGGTTCGGCGAACAGCTCGGGTCGTGTGAGCGGACCGACCGGCGCGGCGAGCTTCGGATCGAAATCGATGCCGGTCAGGTCGTCGAGCCCGAGTCGCTTGTAGACCGTTGCCACCCATTCGGAACAGAACATATGGTGCTCGGCACTCTTGACCGGTCTTCGCCTGCTGGCGCGCTTGAGGACGACGTTCCGGAAGTGAGCGAGCCGGTCGTGGGCTCGTCCGACGCGGTCGCGGATCGGCCGCAGCGCCGGAAACACCACGCTGAGCACCTTGAGGTTTCCCACCGGGTAGGCCGCGTCTCCGTACTCCGCATGCAGGCCGAGAAGATGCCGGCGGACGTCTTCGAGCGGCGGCCGTTTCCCGCGGTAGGCGCACCACGCCACCTTGCCGCCGCTCGCGGAGTACCCGGCGATGACCAGCTCCAAATCGCGCAACTGCACCCCGAACCGGAGCCCTCTGGTCTCAACGTCGGGGATCTTATCGGTGAAGCGGGCCCAGAA
Organism: uncultured Binatia bacterium (SeqCode); assembly: GCA_964611965.1. Taxonomy (GTDB): domain Bacteria; phylum Desulfobacterota; class Binatia; order HRBIN30; family HRBIN30; genus CAZTDK01. Next base: position 8,046 of record CAZTDK010000249.1, read on the forward strand.
CCCCGCGGGCGCGCTGAGCGTCGACTCCCAGACGTACACTCTGCCCGGCTCGAGGAAGGGCAGATCGAGCGCTGCGCGCGTGATGGCCATGCCCGCGTGTGAGAAATCCCCGTGCCCGAGCTTCTTGGCTTGCACAAAAGAGATTGCATTGCTCACCGGGTCCATGCCCCGGAAGAGGATCACATCGAGCGGCTGAATGGACACCTCGCGCAACGTTGCCATGTCGTCACCTCACGTCGTTGTCTAACCCGGATAATTCACGCGAGCCCCTAAAAACTCAGCCCCAACCGTGTTAACC
>CAZTDK010000250.1:0-8316 GCA_964611965.1 uncultured Binatia bacterium (SeqCode)
GGGTGATGCGGGGTTTTCCGGCTCGCTCGGTCCCATCGCATCGCCGTGCGCCAATCCGCTGTTCCTCATCCGCATCGCCCAGCCGGCGGGAGTCTTCGGGCGCTGGATCGCCACCGGAGCCGTGCGCTCCGTCGGCCACAACTCTTTTCTTGACGAGCCAAAAGGGCACGAGGACTGAAGGGAAGACGTCGAAACGCCACGTACCAGATGAAGGCGAGGCCGGAACGGCCTCGCGTTTTGTCTCTTGAGAAGAGAGGGCCTCAGTCAACGCTGCGCCGCGATCCGGGCTCACCCAGGCAGCACGTCCGCAAACACAAATCCATCGCGCTCGACGATTTCGCCGCCGCTGATCGGAATGGCATGCCGGAACATCGGGCCGGCGAACACGAAGCTGTGGAACTCGCCGTTCTCACCGCATGGATCAACCGTGGGGGGAAGGTCGCTGAGCAAATCGAGGGTGAGCTCGCGGCCGGCGAACGCCGGCGACAACTGCTTGGGATCGACACACGTCAGCATGGCGCGCACACCGCCGGCAATCATCTCGCGCGCCAACGCCGGCGTCGGCCGCTGCCACAACGGAAAGAGCAGCCGCAGGCCGGAGTCGGCCATGCGCTCCTCCCGATAGCGGCGGACGTCTTCGAGAAAGAGATCGCCGAAGGCAACGGCATCAATGTGCTCCACGCGCGCCCGGTGCAGGGCGGCCTGCATGGCCGCCTCGTACTGCTCGTTGCTGCACGGCGACGGAATCGGCACCCGCCACAGCGGTAGCGCCGCGGCCGCCGCCTGCGCTTCGAGCAGTTGCTCGCGCACCGCGTGCATGGCCACCCGGCCGGCACTCTCATTCACCGTCGTCAGCAACCCAACGACGTCATACTCCCCCTGCTGCCGGAGAACGTGCAACGTCCAAGCGCTGTCCTTACCGCTACTCCACGAGAGCAAGACCCGAGGTTTCGTCATCGACAGATTATACAGGCGCAGCATGCCACGCCGCTACCGCATGCGGCCAGCATCCTCCCTGATCCGCGGCCCGTTGAGCCGCTGCAGCGTCATCAGCTCACGGCACCAAGATGACTTTGCCGACCGTCTGTTGCTGCTCGATGCGCGCGTGGGCCCGCGCCGCGTCGGCGAGCGGCATGGTCTCGATCGGCAGGTGGATCGCGCCGGCGCTCAATGCTTCGAAGAGATGTGCGTACGCCGCGGGGATCGCGCTCAGGTGGGCCTGGATCGTCGTGCCGAGGAAGTAGGTGCGCAGGGCGATGTTGCGGCCGCCGCGCAGCCAGTGGGTCAACGCCTCCGGCGGCGGATCGCCGGCGGCGTGGCCGAACAGCACGACGGTGCCATCGACGGCCGTCATGTCGATGCTCCGCCGGAAATGCGGACCGGCCACCGAGTCGTACACCACGCGCGCCCCGGCCCCGCCGGTGTGCGCGTGCACGCGTGCCACCGGATCCTCGGTGCGATAGTTCACGACATGCGTGTAGCCGGCACGCCGCGCCACCTCGGCCTTGTTCGCGGAGCTCACCAGGCCGATGCTTGTCGCCCCGAGCTGACGCAGCAGCCCGCCCATGAAGCAGCCGACACTGCCCGCGGCGGCATGAACGACCACAGGGTCACCCCGACGGATCGTCTGCACCTGATGCGTCATGAAATACGCCGTCAACCCGGCGACTGGACACGCGGCTGCCAGCTCGAACGACAACCTCTCAGGAATCGGAACCGCCAGCAGCGCCATGGCCAGCGTCGCCTCGGCGTACGCACCGCCCGTGTTGATTCCCAGGACGCGGTCGCCGGGCTTGATGTGCGTGACGGCGTCGCCAACCGCATCGACGACACCGGCAAAATCGCTTCCCGGAATCATCGGCAGCTGCACGTCGGGCTCATCGCCACGCCGGGTGTTGATGTCGTGAAAGTTCACCGCGATGGCGCGGTTGCGGATGCGCACAAAGCCCGACCCGGGCTGCGGCTCGGGCACTTCGACCACCTGCAACACCTCCGGCCCGCCGATCGCCGTCATCTGAATTGCTTTCATCGCCATCCCCGTTGTCTGAAGCTTGCAAGAAAAACGAAGAAGAAATCCGCCAGTTCGCCCGCCATCGGGGCATCACGAAAGCACGAAATTTCGAAATCAGGAAAGGAGAAGAGACGAAATCCTTTCTCTTTTTCGTGCTTTCGCCGTTTCGTGTTTTCGTGATTCGCTTTTGGACTCGGGCATCGGCCGCGCTGTGTCACTGTAACCATCGGCTCTCATCAATCAGCCGCAACACCCGATCGATCTCCTCGACGGTGTTGTAGAAATGCACGCCCATGTGGATGCATCCTTCGCGGGCGTTGATGACGATGCGTTGGTTCTGCATGGTATCGACCAACTGGCGCGCACTGGGCCCGTTCGGCGGCGGCGCAAACAGCACGATCCCTGACCACTCGCCGCGACCGCGTGGACTTTCGACATGGCAGCCACGCCGCTCGACCGCGTCGACCAGGTAGTCGGTGAGCTCACGAACGCGGGCCTCGATGCGCGTGCTGCCGATCTCCTCGATGAACCGCAACGATTCGTTGAGCGCAGCGATGGCGATGTAGTTGCGCGTGCCCTCTTCGAAGCGGCGCGCGCCGGCAACCATGCGTTGGTCGTACGGCGCTTCGGGGTCCTCCGGATCGGTGTCGACGAGCAGACTACCGGTGCCGACATGCAGCGGCTGCAGCAGATCGAGACACGCGTGACGACAATAGAAGACGCCCAGGCCTTGCAGACCGAGCAGCCACTTGTGGGTCCCGGCGGTGAGGAAGTCCACGGCGCTGTCGCGCACGTCGAGCCGCAGGGTGCCGAGTCCCTGGATAGCATCGCACAACAGCAGCCCGCCGCGCTCGTGGACGACCTCGGCGAGCCGGCGCAGGTCGGCGCGGAAGCCGGAGTTGAATTGCACGAAGCTCACCGAGAGCAGGCGAGTCCGTGGGGTCCACGCATCGGCGACCTGCTCAGGGGTGATGCGCCGGTCATGCTGCGGCAGCAGCCGCGTCACCACGCCGCGCGAGTCCCGCGCCATCCACGGGAGCACGGTAGCCGGATACTCACCCTGCACCGCAAGCACCTCGTCACCAGCGTGCAAAGGCAAGCTGTGTGCGACCCACAGGACGCCTTCGGACGTATTGCGGCAGAAGGCCACCTCGCCGGCGTCGCTGCCGAGCAGGCGCGCCACCCGCGCGCGCGTCTCTTCCACCAAAGGCACGTTCCCCTTGATTGCCGCAATCACGCCGTTGCGCGCGTAGCCGTCGAGGCGACCTTGCAGCACGCTCACCGTCCGCAGCGGCAGCACGCCGAGCCCGTTGGTAGCAAAGTACGTATATCGTTCGAGCGCCGGGAATTCGCCGCGAATCTCGCGCACCTCCTGATCGGTCAACGGGCCTGCGTCCGGCGTCATTTCCATGGTGCGTCACCGGTTGGGTCGCTGCGAGTTTTCAAGTCTGACCGCGTGCTAGCGAAGTAGTCCACGACGACCTTGATCTGATCCGTGGGCCGACCGAGGTCGCGCAGCGCAGCCGGGATGTCCGCCTGCCGGATGCGGTGCGACACGAAGCGTTCGGCTGGCACCTCGCCGGCCACCATGATCGCCAGCACCTCTTCGACTTCCGCGGCATTGGTGCCGATCGGGAAGACGAGGTCGGTCTCTTTCAAACACAAAGACGCCGGCCGAATCGTGAGGGCGTCGCGGGGAATTCCGGCAAGCACGACAACGGCGCCGCCGGGCCCCGGCAGGCGCACGGCTTGCTCCATCACATCGGCACGGCCAACCGCCTCGAGCACCAGCTGCGGACGGCCGCCGAGGGCGTCGGCAATTGCCGCGGTGAGATCAGCACCCGCGGGCGGCGCGATGACGATATCGGCTCCCAGCTCCCTGGCCAGGGCGGCGCGCGCGGCAACCGGTTCGCTCACCACGATACGGCCGGCACCCAAGCGGCGCGCCCAGAACAACATGGACAAGCCGATCTGTCCGGCCCCGAGAATGGCGACGCGTTGCCCGCGCTGCAGGCGACCGCGGCGAACGAAGTGGAGGCCGTTGGCGAGTGGTTCAGCGAGGACGGCGTGGAGACTCGGCAACGGATCGGGCACGCGGACGCAGGTCGCGGCTGCGACGACGATCCCCTCGCTGAAGCCGCCGCGGTGCGGCGACATCCCCAGCCCGTCACCGAGTGGCACGGCGCGCTCGCCTGGGTGCCACGCCGTCACGCCGGCGCCGCACGACTCGATCTCGCCGATCACCTCATGACCGAGGATGGTGCCGGGCGCGGACACCTGCGCCAGGACCTTGTCTGATCCGCAAATACCGCAGGCGTGCACGCGCAGGCGCACCTGGCCGGGGCCGGGTGTTGGCACCTCCAGCTCGCGCAACTCGAACGTCTCGGACGCGATCAGCACTGCGGCGCGGCTCAGCATCGGGGCACGGTCGCGCTCGTGTAGCATGCAGCCAACAACCTGCCTAGGGCCTGCGGCCGGCGTCACTTCTATGGCCCGCTCCCCCCTTCGGGGGGCCTTAGGACAGGATTGGTGGCTAGGCGCTGCCAAGTCCGACAGGCTGCTAGGGTGGGTGATTAGCCCCACCTCGGTCTGGGCCTTTTGCCTGGTTTGCGTTCGCATGCGAGTGCGCAGCGCGGCGGGGGCCCGATGCACCGCAGGCATCTGCCTTGCTCTATGGTTCCGCGTGGGTACGCGAATTCTCATTGTCGAAGACGACACGGTCCTGCGGAAGCACTTGGTGCGACTCTTTCTCCGTGAGGGCTACGCGGTCAGCACCGCGGCGAGTCGCGCGGCGGCGTTGGAGCAGTTGGCCGACACTTCGTTTGACGTCCTCCTCCTCGACGTCAAGCTTCCCGATGGCGACGGCCTCGACCTGCTGGCCGGGCTCAGCGCCGAGCGGCGGCCTGCTCTGGCGGTGGTGATGAGTGCGTTCTGCACCGCCGAGCACGAACGGCATGCGGAACGTTTGAATATCTGCCGCCTGCTGCGCAAGCCGCTCGATCTGCTGCAGCTCCTCGATACCGTCCGTCACGCCGTAGCTCAGCAACGAGACTGATCACAATAGCCATTGAGTCATTGGGTGATTGTGTCATCGGGCATCAGACCAATGGCTCAATGAATCGATGACCCAATGATTCATTGCCCGTTGAGTCAATGCGCTGATCAGCCCAAGCCGAATTTTTCCAAGCGATAGCGCAGGGTGTCGCGGGAGATGCCGAGCAGGCGCGCGGCCGCGCTCTGGTTGCCGGAAGCCTTGTCCAGGGCCCGTACGATGAGGGCGCGCTCGACGGCTTCCAGGGAAAGGCCGTTGTCGGGAAAGTCGATGCGGATATCACCCGACGGCGTCACGGCGACGGTGCCGCCCGCGGTGGACGTCGTCGGCAGACCAAGATCGTCGATGCGCACCGGGTCGCTGTCGGAAAACAGAACGACGCGTTCCATCGTGTTCGCCAACTCGCGCACATTGCCAGGCCACGGGTACTGCGCCAATGCCGCCTCGGCCTCGGCGGACAAAACGCGGGGGACGGCGCCGTAGCGCCGGCAGGTATCTTCGAGGAGGGCACGTCCCAGCCGCGCCGCATCCCCTTCGCGCTCGCGCAGCGGCGGGATGCGGATGACGGCGACGGACAGACGCTGATAGAGATCCTCGCGGAACTCGTTGAGGCGCACGGCGGCTTCGAGGTCGCGGTTGGTGGCGGCGACGATCTGCACGTCGACACGGCGCGCCGCGTTGGCGCCCACGCGGCGCACGACCTTCTCCTCGATCACCTTCAGAAACTTCGCTTGCAACGCCGGCGAGATGTGGCCGATCTCGTCGAGGAACAGCGTCCCCCCTTCGGCGGTTTCAAACAGGCCGGCGCGCGCCGTCTTGGCGTCGGTAAACGCTCCTTTTTCGTACCCGAACAGCTCCGCCTCGATCAGGTTTTCCGGCAGCGCCGTGCAATTGACTTCGATGAAGGGGCCATCGTGTCGGCCGCCGCTGGCGTGTAACGCGCGGGCGACGTGCCCCTTGCCGCTGCCGGTTTCCCCGAGCAGCAGGACCGTTGGGGCGGGAGCACCGGCGCCGCTGGTCATGTGTCCAATCCGCGTCACCAGCGCGCGCAAGCGCTCCGCGGATGGCGATTCACCGAGAATGGCGCCGGCCGCCGCGCCGCGTTCGCGATAGTAGGAGATCTCGCGCCGCTCGCGCGTGCCGCGCAGGGCGTGCTCGACCTTGAGCTGGATCTCGTTCAGATCGAACGGCTTCTGCACGTAGTCGCGGGCACCGCGCTGCATGGCGTGCACGGCATCGCTCACCGAGCCGTACGCCGTCATCATGATCACCGGCAGGTCCGCATCTTTGGAGAGCAGTGCCCCGAGCAGGTCGAGCCCGCTGCCGTCAGGTAGGCGGAGGTCGAGCAAGACGATGTCGGCCGAGGCGGCCTCCACCATGCGTTTCGCGTCGGCGATGGTGCCGGCGTGTTGGGTCTCGAACCCGAGTCGGGAAAATAATTTTGCGAGGCTGCGCGCCAGCAGCGCTTCGTCGTCGACGATCAGCAACGTGTGCATCGGAGCGACATTTCCACAGATGAAGCAACTGACAACATCACAACCCAACTCGAAAGCAGGAAGCAGATTGTTTCGCGCAAAGGCGCAAAGGCGCCAAGGAAGAGGCGCCAAGAACGAACCCACTGGACGGATTCACTCTCACCGTGCGTCGTGGGAAGGGAAGAAACATGTCTCTGATCCTCGACGTCGTTCTTGGCACCTTGGCGTCTTTGCGTGAGTCTCGCTTCTTTCGGAGGGAACCTTAGGCCACCAGCGACCGGACCGCGCGCACCACGTGCTCGGCGGTGAAGCCGAATTTCTCCATGTTCACCTCACCCGGTGCCGAGGCGCCGAAGCGATCGATACCGATGGCCATACCGTGGTTGCCGATCCAAGTGGACCACCCGAAGGTGGCGCCGGCTTCGATCGACACGCGTGCCGTCACCGCGGAGGGCAGAACCGCTTCACGGTACTCGGCACTTTGCTGCGCGAAGGTCTCCCAGCACGGCATCGATACGACGCGCACGGCAATTCCGCTCTTGGCAAGGATCTCCCGTGCCTCGAGGGCCAGATGGACCTCGGAGCCCGTGCCGATGATGAGCGCTTGCGGGCGGCCACCGTTGGCGTCCGCCAGCACGTAGGCACCGCGCCCTAGGCCCGACGCCGGCGCCAGCTTCGCCGGATCGAGGACCGGAACTTTTTGCCGCGTCAGCACGAGGGCCACGGGGCCGTCGCGATGCGTCATCGCCCAACGCCACGCTTCTGCCGTCTCGTTGGGATCGGCGGGACGAACCACGGCGAGGTGCGGCATGGCGCGCAGGGCCATGAGATGTTCGATGGGCTGGTGTGTGGGGCCATCCTCACCCAGCGCTACGGAGTCGTGAGTCCACACGAAGATCACCGGGAGGCTGTTGAGCGCCGCCAGGCGCACCGCCGGGCGCATGTAATCGGAGAACACGAAGAAGGTCGAAACGAAGGGGCGCACGCCGCCGTGGTAGGCCATGCCGTTGGCGATCGCGCCCATGGCGTGCTCGCGCACGCCGAAATGGAAGTTGCGGCCGGCGCCGGATTCCGCGTCGAACGAGCCGGCATTCTTGAGTGAGGTGCTCGTCGACACCGAGAGATCCGCATCGCCGCCGACGAGCGCCGGCACGCGTGTGGCGATAGCGTTGAGCGCCTTGCCGCCGGCCTGTCGTGTCGCTTGTGCATCGCCGGGCCCGAACGCGGGCACATCGGCATCCCAGCCCGCGGGCAGGTCGCCGCGTTGCACGGCGTTCCATTCCTCGGCCAACTCCGGGAATACGCAGGCGTAGGATTGGAGACCTTCCTGCCATTCGGCTTGTGTTCGCTGGCCGCGCTCGATCGCCTCGCGGAAATGCGCCGCCGCGTCCTCCGGAACGTAGAAGGAGCGCTCCGGGTCCCACCCGAGGGCCTGTTTCGTCAGCTTGACCTCCTCCACGCCGAGCGGGCTGCCGTGGGCTTCCGATTTGCCGTGCTTGTTGGGTGATCCGAAGCCGATGGTCGTGTGGATCACGATGATCGACGGGCGCTCCGTCTCGGCCTCGGCGGCGCTGATGGCGGCATCGATCGCGTCGGTGTCGGTGTCGCCCTGGGCGACGTCTTGCACGTGCCAACCGTACGCCGCGTAGCGCGCCCCGACGTCCTCGGTGAAGGTCATACTCGTCGGTCCGTCGAGCGAGACGTGGTTGCTGTCGTACAGATAAATCAACTTCCCCAGCCGCATATGTCCGGCGATCGAGGCCGCCTCGCCCGAGATC
>CAZTDK010000251.1:0-8263 GCA_964611965.1 uncultured Binatia bacterium (SeqCode)
CTCACGGTCGGCTGTCGAACGCTGTTGATGCTGATCGGTCTAGCCACCTTCACTCCTCGAGTCTTCACCGCTACCGCATATGCCGAGGTCACGGTGCGGGCGACGCTGAATCCGCAGCGCGCACAGGTCGGCGAGCCGATCACACTGACGCTCGACATCAACGGCACGCAGGATATCCAGGCCCCGGCGATCAAGGCCGACGGCTTCGATGCCCGCTACGTGGGGCCCTCGACGCAGATCTCCATCGTCAACGGGCACATGAACACCTCCGTCCAACATCGCTACTCGCTGCTGCCGCTGCAGCCCGGGCGCTTTACGGTCGGGCCGTTCAGCCTCGACTACCAGGGCCAGCATTACCAAACCGACTCGTTCATCGTTGACGTCGTCGGTGCTGCGGGCGCACCGCCCGCAGCCGGTGGCCAAGCCCCACAGGGGCAAGCCGCCGGCGGACAGCCCGGGCCGCACTCGCTGCGCCTCGCTGTTGCCGTGCCGCAAACCGAAGTCTACCTGCACGAGCGCATTCCCATCGATGTCACCCTTTACGTCGGCAACATCCGCGCCGGCGACTTGCAATATCCGACGCTCCCGGCGGAAGGGCTTTCCCTCGACAAGTTCCCGGAACCCAGCCAGCGTCAGGAGGTCATCGACGGCGAAACCTTCCAGGTGATCCACTTTCAAACGTCGGCGATCCCCATGCGTGCCGGTCAGCTCACCCTCGGGCCAGCAACCTTGCGCTTGAATATTTTCAGCCGCCGGCGCAACGGCTTCAACGATCCATTCTTCGACCGCTTCTTCCAGGATGATCCGTTCAACACCGACCGTCACCCCTACGATGTGCGCTCCGATCCCATCACGTTGAACGTCTTGCCGTTGCCGGAGCAGGGCAAGCCGCCGGCGTTCTCGGGAGCCGTAGGAACGTTCACCATGCAAGTCGACGCCGCACCGACGCAACTCACCGCCGGCGACCCGATCACGCTCCGCGTCCAGGTTACCGGCAGCGGCAACCTGGGTGACGCCGCGCCGCCGCAGCTGAGCAGCGTCGACGGGTTTCGCACCTACGAGCCGCACGTCGTCCAGTCCGACAGCAACTCCCGGGGCTACGAACAAGTCTTGATCCCCAACGACGCCAAGGTGGAGACGATTCCGCCGGTGCGCTTCAGCTATTTCGATCCGCGGGCGCGCCGCTACCAAACCCTCGCAAGCGAACCCATCGCCCTGGTGGTACGGGCGCCGCAAAGCGCGCCGCGTTCCGAGGTCGTCGCCGGTGGTCAGGTCGTGCCGCACGCCGCGCCGGAAGAGAAGCTCGGACGCGACATCGTCTACATCAAGGACGACCCGGGTCGTCTCGGGTCGCCGGACGCGCCCTGGTACGGCAGCTGGTTGGCGCTGCTGTGGCAGCCCGTGCCCCTGCTGCTGTTCAGCGCCGCCGTGTGGTACGACCGGCGCCGCCAGCTGTTGACCGGTGATCTGCGCTACGCCCGCTTCACGCGCGCGGGCAAGGCGGCGCGGCACGGCCTCGAGGCTTCGGAACGTGCTTTGGCCAGCGGCGATCGCCAGGCCTTCTACGACGCCGTCTCGCGTACCATGCAAGAGTACCTTGGCGCCAAGCTGGATCTCCCGCCCGGCGGCATCGACGCCGACACCGTGGCACACCGCGGCGTCCCCGCCGATTGCGCACGGCGCATCCGCGACTTCTTCGCCACCTGCGAGCAGGTGCGCTTCGCACCGGCCGCGGGTGACGGCGACATGCGCGGAACACTCTCGCTGGCACAAGAGGTCATCAAGAGCCTGGAGCGGACGCGGCGTTTTTCGCTGCGGACGCTGCCGTCCGGCGAGGGCCCGGGGGAGACCTCCGCGGCTCGGGGATCGAGCCACGTCGCGTTGTTGCTGGTGGCGGCGGCGCTCGCTGCCGCATGCACCAGCGCGGACGGCGCCGACACACCCGCAAGCCCGCAGACGACATTTTTTCACGCCAACGCACTGTACAAGGACGGCCAGTTCGGCGCCGCGGCCAAGGAGTACGAGCAGTTGCTGGCATCCGGCGGGACCAGCGGCAACGTCTACTTCAATCTCGGCAACGCCTATTTCAAGGCGGGTGAAAAGGGCAAGGCGATCTTGAACTATGAGCGCGCCCGTCGCTTCATGCCGGGGGATCCGGACCTCGCCGCCAATCTGACGTACGCCCAATCGCTGAGCGGCGCGGAGCCCTGTGTCGCACCGCTCTGGCAACGCGCGCTGTTTCCCCTCGCGCAACGCTTCGCCAGCTCCGGCTTGTTCTGGCTGACAAGCGCGGCATATTCACTCCTCATGCTCGCCCTGGCTGCCTATCGGTTGTGGCCAGGGCGGCCGGGGTGGCTGGCGTATACGGCTGCCGCGCTCGCGGCGTCGGTGGTCATCACGTCAGCGTCACTGGCGCAACAGGTTTCCACCGACGAGTGGCAGCGCCAGGCCGTTGTAGTCGCGGACGGTGAGACGCCGGCGCGTTTTGAACCCGCGGCCAACGGTACGGTCCACTTTGCCCTCAAGGAAGGCGCCCGCGTGCGCGTCCTCGACACGCGTGAAGGCTGGCTGCAAATCGCCCGCTGCGACGGTCGCCGCGGCTGGATCCCGAAAGCCGCGGTGGCGGAGCTGTGAGGGAGACAACAGACAACCGACAACCAACGGTGATCGGGCTACGGGGCTGCGGGTGGTGTTGGTAGCGGCAGCCCGCGGCGGAAGACTTGCATCTGTTCGCCTTGCTCCGGAACGCGATACCAGTGGAGCTGCGGTTCGGCGATGTTGTCGGACGGGCCGTCGACCCAGGGGGCTGGGACGCTTTCGTAGTCTTGGCGCGGCACGTCGTTATTCAACCACGCGAGCATGTTCTCGTAGTCGGCTTTCAGGGCTTGCAGCTTCCCGAAACGCACGAAGCTGCGGATGATGAGCCACTCGGGCTCCGGCCAGCCTTTCAAGGTTTGACCGGACTGCCCGCCACGCACTTCATGGGCTGTATAGAACTTCAGAACCAAATCCCCATAACTGATGAAGATCCGATCATCGGGCCGCGCCTGCTCCGTCAGCAACTGCAGCAGGCCTTCCATCGGACCGACGAACGGGTGCGTCACTTCGTGAAGATAGTTGCCCAACGGGAAGTAGGTATCGAAGAGCGGAAACGACCGCCCTTCGGCGGCCAGCTTGTACTTGGTGGCCGTGAGCGGCCACGCCGAAGCCTGGTGAAGGATGCCGGTGAACAGCAAACACACGGAAAACACTCCGCCAACAAGCGGGTGCCAGCGCACTACGCCGCAACACATGAACGCCAGGAGCACCGCCGCGAGCGGCAACAGGTTTATGCTCCAGCGATAGAACGACCACGGCGCCGCCGACAGCACGACGACATCCACCACCATGAGGACCAGCAGCGCCAGGAATGGGCGCCACGTGTCCGCATCCAGCAGTGCATGACTGCCACGCAACAACCACGCGAGCATCAGGAAGACCGCCAATGCCGCCACTGGAAACGTGTAGCGACTGGTCAGCTCCGCATAGGCGTGAAGGTTCTCCGCGAAGCTCTGCAAACGCTCCCCGCCCTGCGATAGCATGTGGGAATACAGCACCCACGGGAGATTGAGAACGATCACGCCGGCCGCTGCCAGCGCCGCCTGACGCCAAACGCGCCGATCGAGGCCGAGACAGAGCGCGCACGGGACGAGCGCCACGCCCACCGCGATCGCGGTCAGACAATTCGAATGAAACAAGGCGGTCAACGCAACGGTGAGCCCAAGTGTTGCGCCGCGCCGGCCGCGCACCAACGCCATGAAAAAGTACAGCACCCAGATCGACGTGAAGATGCTCAAGCCGTAGTAGCGGCACTGCCGCACCTGCAGGAGAAACGGCACGGAGAATGTCAGGAAGGCCATCGCCAGCACGCCGACCCAACGGTCGCGGAACCAAGCGAGGGCGCAGAAATAGACGCTCACCACGGACAGAAACCCGAGCAGCGCAAACGGCAGCCGCGCCGTCAGCGTCGATTCTCCCAACACCCCAAACGACGCGGCCGCCAGATACTTTTCCAACCACGGCGTCCAGCGCCACACGTAGTCCGCGGAGAACTCGCGACTTGCTTCTTGTGAAATGAGCGTCTTGCCGTCGTACGCCTTTGGCACGCCGTAGGTCAGGATGTTGCGCGCCAGTAGCGCCGTCTCCGCCTCATCAACCCAGAGGAGACGCTGATCGAGGCGGAAGAAGATGAGGAACGCGGCGATCAGGAGGACCGCACCGGCGGCGACCGACCTCCCCCTGGCCCCCTCCTTGGTAGGGAATTGGGACAAACGCTGGTCTCCCCTCCTTACCAAGGAGTAGCCGGGCGAGCTTACGTTGGGCGGACGCGCCATAGCAACACTGAAATCGCAGCACGTATCCGCAGGCGGCGTCTCACGGAACGGCCGCCGGAGCAGGCGCGGCCCGCAAGCGGTAGACTTGCATCCACTTCGCATCCGGCGGTTGCGCATCGTCCAGGGTGCGGAACCAATGGAACTGTGGTTCCGGAATGTCGTCCCATGGATGATCCCGCCAGGAGTCCGGCAGCTTGTCGTAATGTTCCTGCGGGGCTTCGTTGTTGAGCCAATCCATCGTCCGCAAGGTATCGGCACGCATTTCCGCACGATCGGTGTAGCGGAAGAAGCCGCGGATGATCAGCCATTCAGGTTCCGGCATGCCGCTGAACGTTTGTCCAGTTTGGCCGCCACGGATCTCGTTGTTCATGTAGAACTTCAGAATCAAGTCGCCATAGCTGATGTAGATGCGATCCTCGGGGCGCACGTGCTGTCGGAGGAACTGCAGCAAGCCTTCCATCGGACCGACGTACGGGTGCGTGACTTCGTAGAGATAGTTCCCCAGCGGGAAGAACGTGTCAAAGACCGGGAAAGATCTACCCGCCAATGGGAGGTTCGCGAGCCGCGCACTGAACGGCCACACCGAGGCTTCGTGAAACACGCCGGTCAACAGCAGGCAGGCGGTGAATATCACGCCCACCACACGCTGCCAGCGCAGCACCGCGCCGCACATGACCGCCATGAGCAGCGCCGCCAACGGTAGCAGGTTCGCCATGTAGCGGTAGTAACACCATGGGGCCATCGACAAGGCGAAGATGCAGGCCGCACCGAATGTCAGCAGACTGGCAAACGCACGCCAGGTGTGCCGATCGAGCAGCGGCGGCCCACTACCGTTGCGCCGCTTCCGGAACCACCAGGCGAGGAGCAAAAACAGCAGCAACGCGACGAAGGGAAACGTGTAGTGTGCGGTCAGCTCCGTCAGGATTCGTACGTTCCACCAATACGGGTCCAACCGATGGCCTGTCCTGCCGAGAATGTCGAAATAGAAAAACCACGGCGCATTGAGGATCGCGATGAATACGGCCGCCAGCGCCGCGCGCCACAGCACGGCACGGGTCACTCCAAGCCACAACACGCACGGCACCAAGGCGCCGCAGGTGGCCATGAAGGTCAAGGTATTCGCCTCGAAGACGCCCGTCATCGCCAGCGTAAAGCCGAGCACCGCCCCGCGCCGCCCGCGCACCAACCCCATCAAGAAGTAGAACACCCAGATCGAGGCAAAGATGGTGATGCTGTAGTACCGACACTGCCGGACATGCAGAAGGAAGGGCACTGACAGGGCGAGGAACGCCATGGCCAGCACGCCCACCCAGCGATCGCGAAACCAGGCAAGTGCCAACGGATACATCGAGACCACCGAGAGCAGCCCGAGCAGCGCGAATGGGAAGCGCGCGCTGAACGTGGATTCTCCCAATACGGCGAAGGAAGCGGCCGTCATGTACTTCTCGAGCCACGGCGTCCAGCGCCACACATCGCGCGCGTCGTGCTCATGCTCCAACTCCTGGGAGATGAGGTTCTTCCCGTCATGCGCCGTCGGAATCCCGTGCGCGAGGGTGGTACGGCCGAGCAGCGCGGTTTCGGCTTCGTCGATGTACAGGACGCGCTGATCGAGGCGGATGAAGATCAGCAGCGCCGCCACGAACACCACGGCCGCCGCAGCGATCACCCTACCGGGTTCAGGCACCGCTACCAGGACGCTCCGCGACGGAAGCGAGTCCTGCGCCACGGGAACCCGGACAGCTGCCGGGCGCTGCTTCGCCACCTATGCCCCGCCGGGCACGGCAACGTGACCGTCCAGATCTGCGGCCTGCGTGGGCGCCATCGACGAAATGCTTACCACCCGCTCTCGCAACGGTCCACCGTCATTCTGGGGAGTGGCGACGCCGTGCTTCGCTCCCCGGGACGTCCGCGGCCCGGCGCATTCAGCGCGGGGCATGGCCCCGCCACTCTAAAATGGAACCTTCAACCTTCGAACTTGACCCTCGGGTTGCGGCGGGGTTAGAGTCAACACCATCCAAACTGTGAACACACTCAACCGCAGCACTGGCAGACGACTGCGTCTGGTCGCGCATGCCGTCCGATTCGGCACCAACTACCTTGCGGGAACGTATGGCGGCGACCGTCTTCTCCCGCAGGCTCCGGCCGCGCTGCTGGTCGGCGTCACCAGCAAGTGCAATCTGCGCTGCGATTTCTGCTTCCATGCGGACAACGACATCCCCACGGAGGCGCGCCGCCCCAAGGGCATGATGCCCTTCGAGCGCTTTGCCGCAATTGTCGACCAAGCACACGGCTGGTGCACTCACCTCGAGTTTGCCTTGTTTGGCGAGCCGATGCTGCATCCCCGCTTCATCGACATGGTGCGCCTGGCGGTAGAGGCGGATCTCACCGTCGGGATCTTCAGCAACGCGACGCTCCTGAACGCGACGCGCGCCCGCGACCTGGTTGCCGCGGGGCCGGCGAGCGTCACCGTCTCCATGGAGGGCGGCACGCCTGAAGAATACAACCGTGTCCGTGTCGGCGCGCGTTGGGAGAACGTCGCCGCCAATCTGCGCGGGCTCGTCGCCGCCCGGCGCGAGGCGGGCCGGCGCGCGCCCTTCATCATCGTCCGCGGTATCGAGCTCGAAGGCCAGGCGGGTCAACGGCAGGCCCACGCGGCGCTCTACCACGAAATGGGCGTCGACCAGGTCATGTGGGTACCGGCAACGAATTGGTCGGGTTCACTGCGGGCGCCGCAAGAAAGCGTACGTGTTCCGCCCCCGCCGCCGCACACCCAGCCATGCCGCTTTCCCAGACTGCAGCTCGGCATCGACTGGGACGGGACGGTGGTGCCGTGTTGCGTCGACTTCAATGCCAAGAACAACCTGGGCAACGTTGATGTCACCCCGTTGCGCGAGATCTGGGCGGGAAAAACCTTGACCGCGCTACGTGCGGCCCTCGCCACCCGTGACCACGGACACATCGCAGCCACCACCGGGTGTGCCGGCTGCAGCCACCTGGCACAGCCGGCCTTGCCGCCGGATAAGCGGCTACAAGCCGTGCGCATGGCGCTCGGCCAATTCCAAGCGCGTCTCGCCGACGGGTAAGCCCCCCCGGCACTTTCTAAGCAGCTCCAATATCCTCGGGGCGGGAGACGTTTTGATTCGGCCGGCCCACATCTGGTCACTGACTTACAAGCGGCGGCAGGACTGGCGATGAACATCGTCCTTGCACCTGCCGGTGAATTGCGGCAAGTAATGAAGTGTCCGGAAAAATTCGAACATGTGCGTGTTTCTCGCGAGCCTACCGCTCGGCCGACGCCGCGGTGACCGATGATTCTTGATCGGCTGCGTCCCGACGCCCTGTACAACTTCGGCATGAAGTTGCACGCCCTGGCACCGTGGCATTTTGCCAGCGAGGGCGCGGCGCTCCCGTTCGTCAGGGTCGAGTTCGAGCTCACGTACCGCTGCAACCTGGAATGCGGCATGTGCTTCCAGATGGCCTCCAAGGAGCAGGGAAACGAGCTCGACAAGGAGGATTGGCTGCGGCTGGCCGACCGCATACCGCGCTACACACTCATCAACATCACGGGCGGCGAGCCCTTCGTCAAGAAAGGCGCGATGGAGATCATCGAGCGCGTCATGGATCGCCACCTGTGCACCATTCTCTCGAACGCGGTGCTGCTCGATGAGGAGCGCATCCGTCGCCTGGTCGACCGCAAACTGCTGCTGCTCGGCGTCTCGATCGACGGTATCGGCGCCCTGCACGACCGCTTCCGCGGTAAGGTCGGCACCTTCGACCGTGTGGTCGAGAACCTGAAGATGTTCCGGGACTACAAGCGTAAGACACGCAGCAAGCGGCCGTTGCTCGACATCAAGGGCGTGATGACGGACGAGACGGCAACGGGCATCGAG
>CAZTDK010000252.1:0-8223 GCA_964611965.1 uncultured Binatia bacterium (SeqCode)
CGGTTGCACCTCGCGCCGGAGAAGGTCGCGCGCGACGTTACCATCACCGGTCCGTACGCGATCACGATAAACGGCCAGGAGCTGGATGAGTACGTGGCGTGGGAGCACTAGTCGCGTCGGAGGAGCCCGTGGATCTCGATTACACTCCAGGAGAGCAAAACTTTCGGCAGCAGGTTGCGGAATGGATCGCGGCGCATGCGCCGTCGGCGGAGGACCGGCGGGATCTCGATGCGCTCCGCGCCTGGCAGCGGCGGTTGCATGCCGCGGGCTTCCTCGGTGCCGGGTGGCCGTCCGAGCACGGTGCGGCGCGGCTGTCGCCGATGCAGCAGGCCATTCTCAATGAGGAACTGGCGCGTGCCAACGCGCCGGGCCCCATCAACGCGATGGCGATCTGGTGGGTCGGTCCCGCGATCATCCGCTACGGCACCCCCGCGCAGCAGCAGCGCTTTCTGCCGCCGATTCTCGCCGCCGACGAGATCTGGGCGACCGGCTACTCCGAGCCGGGATCGGGAAGCGACATGGCTGCGGCGAAGTGTCGCGCCGTCCGTGATGGCGACTCTTACATCGTCAATGGACAGAAGGTCTGGACGACGCTGGCGCACATCTCCGATTGGTTCTTCATCCTCGTGCGGACCTCGACCGAAGGGCCGAAGTGGGCCGGCCTCAGCTTGTTGCTCATCGACATGCGGTCGCCCGGTGTCGAGGTGAAACCCATCCGTCAGATTACCGGCGATAGCGAATTCAATGAGGTCTTCTTGCACGACGTGCGCGTGCCGGCAGCCAATCTGCTGGGCACGGAGGGGCAAGGGTGGGAGATCGTCACCTCGGCGTTGGTCAACGAGCGTACGGGAATCGCCGGCTCGGTGCGCTTCGACCAGGGTTTTGCGCGTATCCTCGGTTCGGCGCGCCAGCGCGGCTGCGCCAGCGATCCGATCTGGCGCCAGCGGCTCGCGGATTTGGCCATCAAGGCGCGCGTCACCAAGGCCTTCGGCTGGCGGGCGATGAGCGATCAGTTACACGGCCGCATCAATCCGCACATGTCTGCGGCGATGAAGCTGTTCACCACCGAGCTCTCGCAGCGCTTCTCGGAAACGGGTGTCGATCTCCTCGGCACGTACGGCGAGCTGTGGGAAGGGAGTGCCCAGACGCCGGATCATGGGCGCTGGGCCTACCAGTTTCTCTATGATCGCTCGATGACCATCGCCGGTGGCACGAGCGAGGTGCAGCGCAACATCGTCGCCCAGCGCGTCCTCGGGCTGCCGCGTAAGTAGGCCGATGGCCCTGCGGGCGGCGGCCCTGCGGGCGGCGTCGGTTCGATGCTCCGCTCCCTGTTGGTCCGCTGCGGGCTGCCAAGTCCGACAGGGTGCAGACCGGGTCTGGTGGATCCTCTCCCTCCTCAATACTGCTCAGGACCGGCGTTCGGGGTGCTGCACGGTGCCCGTTTTCCCTTTTGCTGGGGCGCGCGCAGCGCTACCATGTCGACCGGATGGGACGGGGACGGGTACCACGGGCGGTGGCGGAGGGGACCGCAGGCGGCGGCGTGCCGGCCACAACGGCACTACCGACGGTGGCGCCGAAGCCGAAGCGTGTCCGCGCAACGCCGAGGGGCCTCCGACCGCGACGGCGCAAGTCACCGCCAGTGACATGGACGGTATGGCTGCGCATCGGTATTGAGGTCGTCGCATTGCTGGGCGCTGCGCTCGTTGGAGTCATCGGGATCCTGGGTTACTGTGCCGATACATTTTCCGGCGTCGGCTGGCAGCATCTGTTGCCGTTTGCGAGCGCAGTCCTCGGGCTGGGCTTGGGCACCGCGCTGTTGTTGTGGAGCTGGAACATCCTGCGTCGGTGGCTGTTGCGGCGTCTGACGTGGTTACCGGCCATTCTGGCCACGGGCATTGCCGTTGCGTCCGGCTGGTGTGCATTGCGGCCGGAGTTCCAATACCAGGTGGTCAGTTTGCGCACCCTGGTGGGTGGCCAGGCGGAAGCCGAGCGTGTGGCCATCGGCCATCAGGTGTATGCGGCGTATCGCCGTTCCGATCTCGCGCAGCTCGAGCGCATGCTCGACCGGGCGCGCGTGTACGAGCAGACGGTGCACGAAGCGGCGGTGGCGTTCGACGTCGATCCAGAGGTTTTGATGGGGGTCGGCGCCGCCGAGTCAGCCTTCTATCCGCGCGACAGCCGCGATGGCGGGCGCGGCTTGTTTCAAATCACCGCGCCGCCGAAAGAGGCGGTGGCATTGGTCGAGCAGCGCTTGGGTGTGAAGAGCCTCGATCCGCTGAACCAACGCCACAATGCCTACGTCGCCGCGGCGACCTTGCAGCATTACCTCGGCGAGGTGCGCGGCGATCTCTTCCTCGGTCTTCTCGCCTACAACATCGGCCCCCGCAACGGCGGGCTGCGCTCGATCATGCGACAATATGGCGCGCGTGATTTCGTCACCATCCAGCCGTACCTGCAACACCTGCCGCGCGACTATCCCATCCGGGTTCTGTCCGCCGCGCTTGCCTACCGCTTGTGGCGCACCGAGGGCAAGCTGCCGCGCTACGAGGATGGGGATAACGCTCGGCGGGTGCAGGGCGTCGGCATTCCCGGCCTGCACCCGGCACCGGTGTCGCGCTCGTGACCCTTGGGCCACAGCAGCGGCAGGTTGGTATGGTCTGGGCGACCATGCTCGGCAGCCTCGTGATCTACGCGGTGGTCTGCGCCGTCGTGGTCGGTGTGGCCGCCGCGGCTCCAGCTGCTGCGGTGTCCGTTCGCTATGGTCTGTCGGTGGTGGGGATCGCTTTTGGTGCGCTGTCGCTGTGGTGGCGACGCTATTTCCTCGCGACCGATCCCGCATCGCCGGCTCCACTCACCTTTGCGCAGCTGCAGAGTCATGCCGTCATTGTGTGGGCATTGAGCGAGGTGGTCGGCATCTGTGGCTTGCTGACGGCGCTCACCCTGAATGATGCGCGCGAGTACTTACCGTTCGGCGCCGCCGCCGCGGCGTTGCTGCTGTTGCATCGGCCCTCCAACCTCCCCTGGGCGCGGTGTGTGACGACGAAGGGCTTGGTTTAGAATCCCGGTAAGCGCAACGCGCGCACCGGGGCGAATGAACGCCGGTGCACCGGCGACGGGCCGTGGTGCGCGATGGCTGCGAGATGCTGGGGGGTCCCGTAACCCATGTTGTCGCGGAACCCATAGTGCGGGTAAAGCGCGTCCAATTCGCGCATCATGCGGTCACGACTGACCTTTGCGACAATCGAGGCCGCGGCGACCGAAAAACTGCGGGCGTCGCCGTGGATCAACGGCGTTTGTGGGACCTCGAGGTCCGGAATGCGGCGTGCGTCGACGACCAAGTGCTCCGGGGCGAACGGCAAGGCCAGGACGGCTCGTCGCATCGCTTCGAGCGCGGCGCGATAGATATTCAGGCGGTCGATGTCGGCGACGTCGACGACGCCGATCCCGACGCCGAGCGCCCGCGCGGCGATCTCGGCGGCGAGCGCCTCGCGTAACGCCGGCGCCACCTTCTTCGAGTCATCGACGCCACGCAGTTGCATCCCTTCGGACACGAGGACTGCGGCCGCCACAACCGGACCGGCGAGCGGACCCACGCCGACCTCGTCGACACCGGCAACCTTGCTGACGCCAGCGCGCCACAAGGCGCGTTCGATCCGCAGCAACACCCCCATACGCGCCGCCTGCCGCCGTTGCCGCTTTGACACCATGCGCCCACCTTCCGCGTCTGGGAAAGAGCACAGACGGCGCGGCCTGTCCAGCCGCCGAGGGCGGCACTCTCGTTGCGCGACTATCCCTTCAAAAGACAACGGCGCCGCGCTGCGCGCGGCGCCGTTGGAAGGCGCATCAGGTTTATCCGACCCGTGAATGCTTACGGGGTACAGATCAGGTTCAATCGATCGCGATCCGTAGCGTGGATATCGCTCGCATTCGGGAAGACGCGATCGCGGATCGCTGAGTGGCCCTTTCTCAGGCCCAATCCGGTGTGAATCAATGGCACCTTGATGAGCAAGGCCGACGTGCAGATGTCCGCAGTGGTCAGTGACGGCGTAAAGGCGATGGATCGATTCACGCCCTGAGTAACCGTTCCCCCCAATCCGATGAGTGCTGCTTCGAGGGCATCACGGTTCTCGGTCTCGATACCGGTGCGGGGGTGCGACTCGGCCGGGTCGGTGAAATGTATGCGCGAAACCTTGTCTGCCGAGACGCACGGGAAGCGCGTATCTGTCACGTTGAAGCAGAGTGAGATCTTGAAGGTGCAGATTCCGTCACCGGCGGGCCCAAAGTCGCAGTTGGGATCGCCTTCCTTGCAGGTGAGCGTGTTCGATGGGTGCAGCACGTTGCCGCCGGCCGGCGGGACCGCATAGGAGCAAACCTCCGATAGGCAGTCATTCATTTCGTTGCTGTGGCAATAGCCAGGAATCTTCCCGCCGTCGCCGGTCGGGCAGCAGTCCGGCCCGGTGCATGGAGTGGGCGAATTTGTCGGCGTGCTGGTCGGTGCAGAGGAGGTGTTCGTTGGCGAGGGCGTGTTCGTTGGTGTATTGGTAGGTCCTACCGGCGTGTTTGTCGGTGTATTGGTTGGTGTGCTGGTTGGTGGCACGGGTGTGTTTGTCGGGGTATTTGTTGATGTCGGGGTGTTCGTCGGTGTGGCTGTGGGGAGGACAAGCGGGATCGACGACGACTGCGACGCCGTCGTCGACAGTCCGTTATCACAATCCGCGTCGTGGTTCGGCGGCCCGAGCTTGTAACCGCCAACCTGTTCGATGTCGTCCGGTGAATTGAAGTCGTTGCTGTAGGATGCGACTTGCACGTCGAACTCGATCTGGCAACCCGCTGCGATCGGCGTGCTGTCACCCAGAATGACGTTCGCGCTTGGTGTGAAGATAACCTCATTCGGGTTGAAGTTGCCTGCGGCGCTGTTGTCAGCAAACGTGACGGCGTTGGAGCTCGCATCGAAGCACTGCGTGGAAGTGATGTTCCCCTCGTACTGGATGACGCTGCCGTCATCGGTGCAGGTCAGTCCAACCGCGGAGTCTGAGCTGCAGTCCAAGTCGAATCGGAGGCGCTTTACAGTGAGTTGATTCAGCGTTCCGCCGGTAATTGACCCGGTGAAGAGCGTCAGTCTCACGCGCAGCGTATTGCCGGGGACCGCCGGCATCGGTCCGGAAACATAGGTGAGCTGCACGAAGGCATTGCACTCTGCGGCGGACGCTGCACGGGGAAGCCCAGCAGCGCACGCAAAAAGCATCAGGCCTACCCCCCCGATCACCACTTTTCTAAGACCCATCGCGTTGCCTCCTCAACAATTGATTACGCATTCACATGATTACGCATTCACAGCAGAGCGCGGGACCCCAACCTGCTTGACGGACTGCCCCCCGTTTTTCACTTGGCTGCTGTGCATTCTCTTGTAATGCAGTCTTCGGCTTGCTGTCAAGGAAATATTGGTGAAAAAGCTAACATCTCAAGAGAAGCTGCTCGGCAGGATGATCGCGGTGCGACGTGTTGGTGGACTCGGACCGATAACGCCGTAGTCGGCGTCGGTGGTGGCGCAATCGCTCCTCTGCTGTGCGCTCTGAATGTTACCGTTGTGGCGCGTCGGCAATATTCGCAGCTGTCCGGTCGCCACGCCGACCGCCTCCCGCTTTTCTCACCTCACACCAGCACCCTCTGGCCCGATCTTTGCCGAAGAGCGGTCGCGTGAGGGAATGAGAGAAACTGTCGTCCGGGGGCATGCAAATGAATCGTAGATGGAACTTCCAGAGCGGCGGCGCGGTGGCTGTCGCCAAGTCGGCGGCCCTCGGCTGCGCGCTTCTCTTCAGCGGTTCGTGGCTGCTTGGGGCCGCACCGGCACCGGCATCGGTGACGTTGGAGGGCTTCGTAGCCGGTGTGGGAACAGCGGAGGATGTGGTGGTCGATGGCGTCAGCGGCCTAGCCTACGTGGCATGTGACGAGTTTGGACTCGCGGTGGTCGATGTGTCCAACCCCAGCCAGCCGGTAGCCCTGGGCGGCGCGAACCCACCTTTCTGGGGTACCCACGTTGCTCTCTCCGGTTCGCTGGCGGTTATCAGCAGCGGAAGCCTGGGCATGAGCATCGTCGATGTGAGCGTGGCGACCGCGCCGGCCACTGTCGGCCATATGAGTGGTACGATCAATGGGGTCGCCCGTGCAGGGCAGTATGCGTATATCCTGATCAGCGTACCAGGCAATCCACCGCACACGGACCTGGCGGTCGTAGACCTAACTATCCCAGCCACGCCATCGATCGTCGGCCGTGTCACCCTTGCCGGTGGCACCGGGATAAAAGTCGTCGCTGGGCTCGCATATGTTTCGACAGGCAGCTCGGGTCTGCAAATCGTCGACGTGAGCATCCCCACTGTGCCCACCATCGTTACCACGGTGGATACGCCAGGTGCGGCAAAGGCGGTGGCGGTCGCCAATGGTTACGCGTACGTAGCCGATAATACTTCGATTCAAGTGATCGACGTGCACGTGCCGGGGAGCGCGGCCAGCATCGGCTCCCTGAGCATGTCCGCCGCGTCCGCCGTGGCGGTCGCAGGGACGCGCCTAGCCGTCCTCGATGGTGCGCTTCTCAAGATTGTCAGTGTCAGTTCCCCCGGCAGTCCGACACTGCTGAGCAGCAGTGATGCGATGGGTGCGCGCGGCGTCGATGCCACTGGCAGTACGGTGTTTCTCGCCAGCGCGGCGGTGGATCCCGTGTTGAACAAGGGGGGCCTCTACCTGGTCAACGCCACCGACCCGGCGAATCCCACGCTGCTGACAAGCGTCTACGGCGGCTTCGGCAGTGCGGGGGTGGCAGTATCCGGCTCGCTCGCGGTGGCCGGCGGGGGGAGCGCGGGGATGAAGGTTGTCGACCTCAGTGTTCCGAACGCGCCGCAGACGATTGGGTCCCTTGGCGGCAGTATTGGCGGTGTGGCACTCGCCGGCCAGTATGCTTACGCGCTGCTGAGCATCCCCGGTAACCCGGCGCATACCGATCTTCTCGTGATCGATCTCAGCAACCCTTTCAGTCCAGCGGTGCGGGCGCAGATCACGCTCGCCGGCGGCACGGATATCAAGGTCTCTGGCGGATTCGTCTATGTCACGTGCGGCAGCGCCGGCCTTCAGATCGTCAATGTCAGTGCGCCCGCCAATCCGCAGATCGTGAGGACGCTGGACACGCCGGGCGCGGCGAAAGGAATCGCGCTGGCCAACGGGTACGCCTATGTGGCCGACAACAGCTCGGTGCAGGTCGTCGACGTGCACATGCCCGCGACGGCGTTTGTTGCGGGTACGTTCTCCACCACCGCCGCGAGCGCAATTGCGGTGGCGGGGACGCAGCTCTACGTCATTGACGGCACGCAACTCAGGATACTGAACGTCAGCGTGCCGTCGAGCCCGACCCAGTCGAGCATCAGCACCGCCTACGGTGCACAAGCGATTGATGCCGGGAGCGAAATGGCCTTTCTGGCGCGGCCGGCAATCGATCACAGCGACCCGTCCGGGGGACTGTACATCGTCGATACTTCCAACCCCGTCCAGCCACAGCTGTTGACCCAGCTCATCGTGCCAGGACTGACGCGTGCGGTGGCTGCCACGGCCGGATTTGTCTACGCCGGTGACAGCGCTGCCGTCATCGACGTTGGCCGCATCACCGTGCCGACGCCGACGCCGACCCTCGCCTCCAGCTCCACACCGACGCGAACGTCAACGCTGGCGCCGACCAGCACCCGGAGCCCGACGGCAACCCCGCCTCCAACGCCACCATTGACCGCTACGCCGACCTCCACTTCCGCCTCGCCCACGGCGACGTCCACTGCAGCGTCGACACCCACGAGCACGCCGACGGCAGCCTTCGGGTCGTTCCGCTGCTACAACGCGCACGTCAAGAGCAGGACGACACCGTTCGCCCAGGTGTCGGGCGCCGGCTTGGTCGATCACTACGCTACGCTGACCAGCAACGTGCGCTCCCCGGCGAGCATCTGCAACCCTGCCGACATGAACGGGCAAGATCCTGCCGCGCCGATGCAACCCGCGCATCTGACGGGCTACCCTCTACGCCTTGTGCCCAATACCCCGAAATTCGTGAAGCAGCTGGCGCAACCAGTGGTCAACGAGTTCGGCAGCACCTTTGTCGATGTGCTCAGGCCCACTCGCCTGTTGGTGCCCGGTGCGCAAAGCCTCAGCGATCCCCCGCCGATGCCATCCGCCGAATTCGATTCGTTC
>CAZTDK010000253.1:0-8213 GCA_964611965.1 uncultured Binatia bacterium (SeqCode)
CTGTCATGATCCGTAGCTCCTTGTTGTTCCGTGTTATGACCTGGGTCCGTTCCGTCACGCGGATGTTCCCTGAGGGAAGTTTGAAACCGCCCATCCGATCCTGCCTCACTCTCGAGCTTCTTGCCGGCCGCTGCTGAATCATCCGAGCCGGGTTAGGGCAACTTGTATGCCGTGCCGGCGCCCCTTACCAAGCAACCAAGCCCCACGAAAAGAGGCATTGAGTCCCACGGGGAATTTTCGCACCGCTGCGGATTTATTCGCAGTGCTGGGAAGCCCGGCCGAGGGATTCCTGCCATGGCGATCCAGGATGGATCCGTTCCGTCTCGGGCCGGTACCCTCCCAAGCTCATCGGATCGAGAAGGTTGCGAACGTAGGCATTGCGCGGAGACGCCGTTCAGCCGTCGCCGAGGAATCCGCACCAAAGACGATCATGACCCCGCTTCTCACCTGGTCTCAATCTGTGCATCTGGACAATCGTTGCCCCACTGCACCCGCAGCGCACATCTGCCCGCACCAAATCAGAAATACACGGCCGGACCTCTGCCCACCGCCATCACTTCGCAACGCACCTTTGTCTTGTACAGATACCGTGACCCTTGTGCGAGCGATTTTTGTTTTCGTCGGATTCCCGTCTGTCGTCTAGCATCAAACCCGGGCTTTGTACGATTCCGTAGAGGAGATCCACTCCCGAAGCCGGGAGCTCGCGTTCCCATCAATGCGAGACATTGCGGCTTCGCCTTCCCATCGTCGCGAAATAAGCTTGTGCGGAGGTGGCAGATATGGCCGACAGTCTGATAGGAAGCGGGTAATCGCATTAGCCCTGCTGACCGCACCGATTTTGCACAGGGGAGCGCGCGCCGCCTTGAGGCGCGAATGACGATGCTGCTTAAGCGCGAACCGATCCCAATGATCCCCTTACGGAGGCCGACAGGCTGCTAGTGCCCAAGTGAGTCAAACCTGAGGTGCGTGCGAAATGAATCTACCCAACTCTGTGCATAACCGGTTGAGCTACGCGGGAGCGGTGATCGCCGGGTTGGCGCTCATCGTATTCGGCTTTTTGTTTTTCCTGCACTCGGTGACCGATACGGCTCGGGCGCCATATGCGTCCTTGCTTATCTTCGTACTGGTGCCTGCCGTGCTCGTCTTCGGGTTAGCGCTCATTCCGCTCGGTATGCTGCGCGAACGGCGCCACGTGCGGCGTACGGGTGAGCAATCGATACCGCGGCTTCCCGTGCTCGACATGAACGACCCGCGGCAGCGCAACATGGTCGTGATCGTCGCGATAGGGTCCGTGTTTCTACTGTTCCTCACGGTCTTCGGCAGCTTCCAAGCCTACGAGGCGACCGAATCGGTAGCCTTCTGCGGCGCTACATGCCACACGGTCATGGCACCGGAATACGTCACGTACCAGAGCTCACCGCATGCACGCGTGAAATGCGTTGAGTGTCATGTCGGACCCGGAGCCGAGTGGTACGTGAAGTCAAAGATGTCGGGGCTTTATCAAGTGTACGCCGTCCTCTTCGACAAGTATCCCCGGCCGATTACCGGACCGATCAGCAGTTTGCGGCCGGCACAGGAAACTTGCGAACAATGTCATTGGCCGGATCATTTCTTCCAAGCTCAACAGCGGCGTATCGACCACTTTCTTCCCGATGAGCAGAACACCCGCTGGGAGATCGACCTGCTCATCAAGACCGGCGGCGGCAAGCCCGGCGCACTGGAGACGGGTGGCATTCATTGGCACATGAACATCAACAACCGGGTCGAGTACATCGCGACGGACGCACAGCGCCAACAAATCCCGTGGGTTCGGATGACCGATCGTACGACCGGCAGGGTCACCGAGTTCATGTCGACGGAGAATCCCCTGTCCAAGGAGGACATCGCACACGCCGCCCTTCGCAAGATGGACTGTATGGACTGCCACAACCGTCCCAGCCACACCTTTCGCTCGCCCGCCGAATCCATCAACCGGGCACTGGCCGCCGGTAAGATTGATTCAACGCTCCCCTTCATCAAGAAGACGGCGGTCGAAGCGCTGACCGCGGAGTACGCTTCGAGCGACGCGGCGTCGCAAGGAATCGCCAACGCGGTCAGCAGGTTCTACGAGAAGAATTACCCTGCCCTGGTCGCGAGCCGGCACGACACGATCATCGACGCCATCGGTGAGGTGCAGGCGATCTATGCACGCAGCTTCTTTCCGTTGATGAAGGCACGGTGGGACGAGTACCCGAACAACATCGGTCATTTCATGTTCGCCGGCTGCGGCCGCTGCCACGACGGCAAGCATCAGACGTCCGACGGGAAACTCATCTCCAACGACTGCCACACCTGCCACACCATCACGGCCCAAGGAAAGCCCGACGCCATGACGTTCGCCGGTGATCGCAATGGGCTGGCCTTCGAGCACCCCGAGGAGATCGGCACGCTGTGGCAAGAGATGCCGTGCAGCAGCTGCCACAAAGGGGCCATACCCTGAGCGGCGTTCAGGCCGGCGAGACGCTCATATGTGGTGGCGCAAAACTCTCATCGCTCTCTGTGCTGTGGCGTGGCTGCCGACTGCACAGGCCGAGGAGTTGACCAGTGAGACGTGTCTCACCTGCCACGCGGTGGAAGGATTCAGCGGGCCGAATGAGCAGCCGCTGTTCATCAACGGCGACGTCTTCAATGCGTCGGTGCATGCGCCGCTGCCCTGCACCACCTGCCACACGGACGCCACCGCCATTCCGCACGAGCCACTGAAGAAAGTCGGCATCGAGCCCTGCACGACATGCCACGAGGACACCGTCGCCGAGTACCAGAAGAGCGTGCACGGGAAGTCGAGAGCCAAGGGCAACGGCGAGGCCGCCACGTGTACGGATTGCCACGGCAACATCCACGCGGTCACCCCGCATACCGAGCCGACCTCGCCGGCGCACTGGTCGAAGATGGCGGCAACGTGTGCGCGCTGCCACACCAACGTCGAGATGGCAGAGAAATTCCAGATTCCGGTGGTGCGGCCGGTCGAGGCCTATTTGCAAAGCGCCCACGCGCGCGCCGTTGCCGCCGGGCGACACGGCGCGGTGTGCTCCGATTGCCACGGTTCGCACGGCATTCTGCCCTCGGACGATCCGCAGTCGTCGATCTTCCGCGCCAAGGTACCGGAGACCTGCGGAACCTGTCACGCGAAGATCCTCGCCGAGTACCGCTCCAGCGTACACGGCGAGGCCATGGCGCGCGGGCATCGCGAAGCGCCGGTATGCATCGATTGCCACGGCGAGCACCGGATTCTCGGCCCCGCCGAACCGAGCTCGCCGGTGTTTGCGGCCAACATTCCCGGTGAGACCTGTGGCCGCTGTCACGCCGACCGGCGGCTGAGCGAGAAATACGGAATCCCCGGCGGCAACGTGTCGGCCTTCGAAGACAGCTTCCACGGGTTGGCGCTACGCTCCGGCAAGCTCACCGTCGCCAACTGCTCGAGCTGTCACGGCGTGCACGACATCCGGCGATCGAGTGACCCGCTGTCGCACGTGTATCCGGCAAACCGGGCCCAGACCTGTGGCAAGTGTCATCCCGGCGCCGGCGCCGCCTTTACCATCGGCTCGGTGCACAACGGAGTGAATGCACCCAAGACGCCTGGAAATTGGCTCGTCGGGTGGGTGCGGTTCACCTACCTCTGGTTGATCAGCCTCACCATCGGCGGCATGGTCGTGCACAACCTGCTCGATCTGTTGCGCAAAATGCGGCGCCCGCCGGCGGCGCCGCCGCTGCTGCTAACTGGCGTACCCGAACGCCTGACACGCGGGTTGCGCTGGCAGCACGGAATGATGATGCTGAGTTTTCCAGTGCTGGTGTATACCGGCTTCGCGTTGAAGTTCCCCGAAGCCTGGTGGGCGAAGGCGCTGCTGCAATTCGAAACCCAGCTCGGATTGCGCGGCCTCATCCACCGCGGCGCCGCCATCCTGATGCTGGTTGGTTTGGGGTGGCATCTTGGCAACATCGCCGTCAGCCGCGGCTTGCGTGCCTGCTTGCGCGGCATGCTGCCGTCGCCGCGTGACCTCAATGTCGCGATCGGGACGCTGGCCTACTACGTCCACCTGCGGCCGCATCCGCCGCACAGCGGTCAGTTCAACTACGCCGAGAAAGCCGAATACTGGGCGTTCATGTGGGGCACCACTGTGATGGCCGCAACCGGGTTCCTCCTCTGGTTCGAGAACACCACGCTCCAGTATCTGCCGAGCTGGACGGCCGACGTGGCAACCGCGCTCCACTTCTACGAGGCGATTCTCGCAACGCTGGCGATCCTGGTCTGGCACTTCTACTGGGTGATCTTCGACCCCGATGTCTATCCCATGGACTGGACCTGGTGGGATGGGCATCCGCCGCCCACCCGGGTGATGGAGCGGATGGGGCCTGACGAAGCAGCGGCGGACGAGCCGACGGAGACGCCGGACGTGACCGGGTCGTGAAGTAGACGCTTACTCTCCCACCATGCCTTCGGCCTCGATGTCTAT
Organism: uncultured Binatia bacterium (SeqCode); assembly: GCA_964611965.1. Taxonomy (GTDB): domain Bacteria; phylum Desulfobacterota; class Binatia; order HRBIN30; family HRBIN30; genus CAZTDK01. Next base: position 4,494 of record CAZTDK010000253.1, read on the forward strand.
CTGGACATCGTCGCCGACGAGCACGCCGCCGGATTCCAACGTTTCATTCCACGTCAGGCCGAAATCCTTGCGGTTGATCTTCGTCGTTGCGGTGAAACCCGCCTTCTGGTTGCCCCACGGGTCCTTGCCCGCGCCGAGATACGACACCTCGAGCACGACTGGCTTCTGCACGCCGTGAATGGTGAGCTGCCCCTTCAACTTGCCGTGTGTCTTCGTCGCGTCGACGTCGCTGACGCCGGTGCTGACGAACGTAATCTTCGGATACGTCTCCGCATCGAAGAAGCGCTTGGAACGCAAATCCTTGTCGCGTTCCTCCACATTGGTGTTGATGCTGGCGACGTCAATGCTGCCCTCGACCTTGACCTGGTCCGGATGAGCCGGGTCGAAAGTGATCTTTCCATCGAAGCGATCAAAACGTCCGCTGACCTGCGTGAAGAGGTGGCGCACGCGAAACGTGATGCTCGTGTGATCACGATCGACCTTGTATGTCGTCGCGGATGCCGCTGCGGAACTCGCTAGAAATGCTGCCATCCCCAACACTGCCAAGCATAGATGGTACGTCAGCCGCTTGTTCATGCTCTCTTTCCCTCCGATCCCACCATATTGCCACGCTGGTGCTCGTGGTGTGCTCGCCGGGCGCAATTGAGTCAAGGTCTGCATCGGGACCAGACCTGCGCTCGAAGGACTGAGGATGTTCGTCTTCCTGTTAGGGCAACTCGTGCACACGCTCCGGGTTCCAGGGCAAGTCTTCCTGCCGCGGCCGTCCGGCGGGCTGGAAGGACAGTAAAATGGCGCGCCGCTGATCGGCCGAGGTGTTTGGCGACGAGCGGTGCAGCAGCAACGACGGAAAGAAGAGCACCGACCCGGCGGGCGCCGGGACGAGCTCTTCCTGGCTCGCGTCGATGCGCGCGGCATCGGCCAGAAAGCCGGTCGTCTCGACACGATCGCGCGGCGCCGGCCCGGCCCGATGCGATCCGGGGAGCACGCGCAAGGCACCGTTCGCGGCACTGGCGGCATCGAGAAAGATCATCGCCGTGGCGATTTCATGCGCCCCATCTTTCGTCCGCGCATACCAATACGGATAGTCCTGGTGCCAGGGAAACTCCGAGCCGTCGTGCGGCCGTTTCAGATTGAGCTTGCAGGTGAACGGTGCCACACCGTCGGCGCCGAGGGCATCACGCATCGGTTCGACCAGGCGCGGGTCATTCCACAATCCGGCGAAGCGCCCGTCGAGATGCGTGAATGGCTCGAGTAAGCGCACCTCCGGCGAGCCGTCACGCCATTCCCATTGAATGACGGTGCGACTCGAAAACTGCAGCCGGTGCCCGGCGAGCAGAAACTCCGGTCCGCTGTCAGGCCGGCGCGCCTGCACAACGACTGCTGCGACCGTCTCTTCGACCGCCAGTCGTAGCCGGTCAAGATCCGCCTGCGGAAACACCGCCGCTCGTAGGACAAAGCCATCGCGCGCGTAGTGGGCGCGCTCCCGTTCGTCGAATCGCACCGCGACACCTCCGGTTGAGAGTCGTCTACTGGACGATGCCAGGCCTTGCAAGACTGTGCATGCATCACCTTCATCTGATCTTGCCGCACTCGTGCGGACGCGGTATGGGCTGCACATGCTGCTGCGCCACCTTGTCGCTGCCGCCGCACTGCTGACACTCGGCGCCTGCAGCGAAGAGTCGAACCCGACCCCAACGACCCCGAACACTCCAACGTCCACATCCACCCACATCGCGGCGTCAACCAATACGCCAACCACGGCACCCATACGCTCCGCGACCCCGGTACCCTCGCAGACGACCACGGCCTTAGCGACGTTCACCAATACCAGCGCTGTCACCCCAACAAACACGCCGACTGCGGCATTAACGGGTACCGGCACGGCGACACCCTCCAACGCGAACACTCCCACGCCGACATTCACCTCCACCGCGCCACCGACGAATACGCCGATACCGACAGCGAGCGGCACCCCGACCGCCACCGCGACCAGCACGCTGGCCGCAACGGTCACGGGGACCGAGACACCGACCGCGACCGAGACGCCGACGGTTACCAACACGCCCGCCCCGGGCTCGATCTTGACCGGGCAACTCGTGGGCGGAAGTGGCGTCTATCCCGGCGGCATCGCGGGCGTCCACTTCCGCTCGGGCACGCAGTCGGGGTTTACGGACGACAGCGGAACGTTCGCCTACGTCGTCGGCGAGCCGGTGACGTTCAGCGTCGCCGATGTCGATTTCCGTTCGTCAGGCGGTGCGCCGATGCTTTCACCGTGGCAGCTCGCGGCATCAGGCGAGTGCACGGAAGGGCCGGAGTTGGTTCGCCTCCTCGTTCTTCTCGACAGCCTCGATAGCGATGGCGATCCCTCCAATGGCACCCAGGTTCCCGCGGTTCCTCCGAGCGCCACACAACGATCCTTCGCGGCGCTCTCCGCTGCCGACGTGGCTGCGCTCGTGGACCAGCTCATTCCGGGCCGTTCTGTGGTCGACAACGATAGCGCGGAAGACGTGTTCATCAGACAGATGGACGGCGAGGTCTGGCAGCAGATCGGCATCGACCGCTTCCCCAATGCGGCGGGGGCGGTCCGCTCGCAGGGCGTCACATCTGACGGCGCGTCGTGGTACTTCTCCTGGACGTTGGGACTCGAGAAAACCGCCCTCGACTACACGACGCAAGTGAGTAGAGTTTCGGCGATTCCACCGGAGCTCTCGCGCCTCGGCGATAAGCATATTGGCGACATCGACTTTTGGAACGGCACACTCTACGCGCCGCTCGAGGATACCGGTCCTTATGTGCAGCCACACATCGCCCTCTACGATCCTGCCACCCTGGTAGCTGGGCAGACCTATGCGTTGCCAACCACGTTGCTGACCGATGGTGTGCCCTGGGTCGCGGTCGATGGTCCTCGCGGGAATATCTACGTTGCCGTATGGGACCCGACGCTGGCGATCTTCGTCTTCGACCTCACCACGGTGACGTACACCCGGTCGATCCCGCTGCGGCCGCCGTTGGGGCGCATTCAGGGAGCCAAGGTTTTCGAGGGCTCGTTGTACGCGTCGACCGACGACGCTGCGAAAGACATCTTCAAGGTAAACCTCGACAGCGGCACGGTCATTCCGCTGTTTGCGCTCAACCAGAACTTCGAAGAAGAGGGACTGGCGTTTCTCGCACGGCCCGACGGTTCGCTGCTGCATACGCTCAACGTGTTCAGCGTCGGTTTGGGGAGCGAGCTGCGTCATCACCAGCGCACGCGGCTCCCGTTGCGCCAGGCCGTCTGTCCTTGAGCGGACTACGCGTGATGCGACGGCTGGGAGTGTTCCTCGTGGCCGTGGGCCGGCGGTTCTACAACGATCAGTGTCTGGTGTTCGCGTCGGCGCTGGCATACACGTCGTTGCTGTCGATCGTGCCGCTCTTCGCCGTGATGTTTGCCGTGCTCAAAGGGCTCGGCGTACAACACCGGCTTGAGCCGATTCTGCTGTCCCGGTTGTCGCTGACGCAAGAAACGACGGACTCGATCATCGGCTACATCGATCACACCAACGTCAGCACGATCGGCGCTCTCGGCGCCGTGGCTTTGTTGCTGACCGTCGTGAGTGTGCTCGGCAGCATCGAGGCCAGTCTGAATCACATCTGGCGCGTCACGCAAGGACGCGCCACCTGGCGCAAGATTACGGACTATCTCAGCGTCGTGATGCTGACGCCGTTTCTCTTACTCGCGGC
>CAZTDK010000254.1:0-8195 GCA_964611965.1 uncultured Binatia bacterium (SeqCode)
AGCGCGGCGATGTTCGCGCCAGCGGCAGGGTTTCGGGCGTGCACCGTCGCGAGCTGCCGCGCCTGGTCGCGATAGTGCTGGCCGCGCGTCTTCATGTGCAGCTGCCAACGGTCGCGGCTGATGGTCATCTCCATGATCTCCGAGGTCCCCTCGTAGATGGTTGTGATGCGCACGTCGCGCTTGATCTTCTCGACCATGTATTCCTTGGTGTAGCCGTAGCCGCCCAGAGCTTGGATGCTGGCGTCGGCGGCCCAGTTGGCAGCTTCCGTCGCCAGATACTTGGCGATCGCCCCCTCGGCATTGAGGCCCTGCTCGCCGCTGTCGAGGCGTACGGCGACGTGCTCCATGTAGGCGCGGCTGGCCTCCAATCGTGCCACATGCGGCACGATCAGCTTGTGCGTGTAGCCTTGCTTCCCGGACAGCGGGCCACCGGCCTGAATGCGCGTCGTCGAGTAGGGAATCGCCCGATCGAGCGCGGCCCACCCGGCGCCCAGGCCGAAGGCGGCGACCATCAAGCGGGTGTACCCGAACACCGCCTGTGCTTGCAGCAGTCCCTGGCCTTCCACACCACCAACGAGACGGTCCGCATCGACGCGGACATCGTCGAGCGACAGGGCCGCGGTATTGCTCGCACGGATGCCGTGCTTGTCTTCCGGCTTGCCGTGCGAGAAACCGGGTGTGTTTTTCTCGACGATGAACCAGCTCGGCCCACCCGGCGCATTGGCGAGAATGGTGTACACATCGGCGACACCGCCGTTGCTGATCCATTGCTTGGCGCCACTGAGCAGGTAGGCGATCACGCCGCCGTCCTTTTCGACGCGCACGGCAGTCGTGCGCAAGGCTCCAAGATCGCTCCCGGCGGCCGGTTCGGTGGCGCCGTAGGCCATCAGGATGCCGTCATCGGCAATGCGGCGCATCCAGTATTCCTTCTGCGCGGGCGTGCCGCCGACGCTGATCGGGTCGCTGCCGAGAAAGGTTGCCAACACTCCAGTGGCGACGCCAACGTCCACGCGCGCCAGCCGTTCGCAAATCCGGTAGAGATCGAACGCGCCACCGCCCATACCGTTGAAGGCCTCGGGGATGAAGAAGAGCTGGATACCCAGCTGTGGCCCGCACATTTCGCGGATGATGTCGACGGGGAACTCGTCGCGCGCGTCAAGCTCGAGCAGTGTCTGGTCAGGCAAACGGCGCGCGGCGAACTCCGTGAGCGCCACGAGCGTTGCCTGCAGTGTTTCGGTGTCGAGACCCTTCGCCATCCGTGCTCCTTACCTTCCGTCCACCAGCCGGATAGCGGACCTGCTCATTTCCATCTGGTGCGTGGCGCGCTTGTGGAATACTGGCAGCGTTACACTCCCTGCTTGTACAAGGGACTCGGCACCTCCGTAAGATCGGAGTACTACGCGCGTAGTACTACGCGCGGCTCTCTGGCCGTGGACGCGGTCATCTCCCCCGCCTCGCGGCCACTACGGTCCCGACCTCAGCGCTCCTGGGTGGCGGCGATGGAATGTGCAGGGCCGGCACCGAGAAAATAGCCGTGGGCGGCGCCCCGCGCGTTCCAGTACTGGCCGATGACGTCGATGCGGCCCAGATAGGCGCCGGCCCCGTCATGGAAGTTGCCGGTCTGGCTGAGCGAGCCGCGAAACACGCCCTGCTTGTCGAAATAACGGCCGAGCCCATCGAGGTGGCCGAGGTGCCCTCCGAAGCGATCGAAGTGGTAACGATTACCACCCGCGAAGCACGCGTTCCACGGGCGCCACGCTGGCGTGCGGTCGTTCCCGCCCGGATCTCCTTGCCGTCTTTTCATTAGTTGCGGTTGAGTACTGCAAATGAAAGGTGAGCACAAGAGCGTAGAACTGCGCGCGTAGTTCTAGCGCACAATGGCCGTGGTTCTTGTGAATCCAATGCAGTAGAGTCAAATCGATCGTGATACTTTTCGAAAAGAGGCGCTAGAAATGATGAGAAGCGTAATCCTGCGAGTGGTGTTCCTGTTGGCATTTGCCGTCGTCGCGCCGGCGCAGATCCCGTGCGGCGGTCAGAGCCAGGTGTGCTGCGGCAGTGGCCGGCAGTGCGGACCAAATCTCACGTGTACCGCCCTGGGGACCTGCCAGTGCGGTGGTCACGGCCAGGCGTGCTGCGGCAATGCCCCCCCATGTGGAGCAAGTCTCACGTGTGCTGACGGAACGTGCCAGTGCGGTGGTGAGGACCAAGCGTGCTGCGAAAAGACTGGGACACGATGAGCAATGAGCCTTTACCGGCTGTCGTAAGACAGCTGGTGCATCGTCTACTCCCTGGCTCCCGTCTCGATGATCACCTTGAGCGCCTGCGTAGTCGCCGCCCGCGCGAAGGTGTCGTAGGCATCGAGGATTCGGTCGAGCGTGAAGTGGTGGGTGATGAGCCGCTGCGGATCGATCTTCCCCGATTGCACGGTCTTGAGCAGCATAGGGGTCGTCACGGTGTCGACCAGCCGGGTGGTAATCGTGATGTTATGCGACCACAGTCGTTCCAAGTGGAGGTCTACTTTGGTGCCGTGCACGCCGACGTTGGCGATGGTGCCGCCCGCCGCCACGATCCCTTCGCAGAGAGCGAAGGTCGCGGCGATGCCCACCGCCTCGATGGCCGTGTCGACGCCATATCCGCCAGTGATCCGCATCACCGCGTCGACGGCCTTGCCGTCGGCGTTGTTGACCGTCGCGGTGGCGCCCAGGCGCTTGGACACCTCGAGGCGGTTCTCATCGAGATCGACCATGATGATCCCGGCCGGCGAATAGAACTGCGCCGTGAGCAGCGCCGCGAGACCGATGGGCCCGGCGCCCACAATGGCCACCATGTTGCCAGGCTGAACCTTGCCGTTGAGCACGCCGCATTCAAAACCAGTCGGCAGAATATCGCTCAACATGACCAGCGCCTCTTCGTCGACGCCGGTGGGAATCCTGTAGAGGCTGGTGTCGGCGTAGGGGATGCGAACATACTCCGCTTGTGTGCCGTCGATCCGGTTGCCCAGGATCCAGCCGCCGGTTGTGCAATGGGAGTACATGCCCTTGCGGCAGTACTCGCACCTGCCGCAGGCTGAGATGCAGGAGATGAGCACATGATCGCCCGGGCGGAACGCCGTCACGCCGGGACCGGCCTTCTCCACTACGCCGACGCCCTCGTGACCAAGGACGCGGTCCGGGTCGCAGGTGGGCACGTCACCCTTGAGGATGTGCAGGTCAGTTCCGCAAATGGTGGTCTTGGTAATCTTGACGATCGCGTCGGTGGGGGCAGCGATCTCGGGCAGCGATCGATGATCGAGCGCCTTCTTCCCTGGGCCTCGGTAGACCAACGCCTTCACGATTGGGCCTCCTTGAGTAGCGCCATTTTGAACCAACTGGTCCTCCGGCATGTTCGCGCTATTTCGCGTCGCGCAGAGGAGCGTCGCAACTCAAAACATCGCACACGGACTCGAAGGACAACCGGGGTATGTCGAGTTCCACCAGCGCCGAAGTGTCCGCAGCCGGAGTGGCTCATAAGATAGTAGAGAAACAGGCGCTCACTCATGCCTGGGTCGGTCCAATCCGCCGCAATCGTTGAAAGGCGCGAACGAAGAGGTCCACTCTGGACTCCGTTGTGGCGGCGGCCTCTTCACGGAGCGCACCGCTGACTTGATCGTCGCTGTATGCGTCCACGTCGAAACCGTAGCCATGGAACTTCCTGCGAAGTTGCTCGATCGCAGCCGCTTGGATCATGGGATCACGTTGCGCCGACGCCCACGTGCTGCCGTATTGGACGGCCCCTTCCTGGCTGTCAAAGAACCTCTCGAAGTGCAGCCGTTGATCGGTCGCTGATGATTCATCGGCGGCATATCGGGTTACCGCCAATCGCCATTGGTCTGGATCATCTCCCAGTTCACATGGAACCACTTCGAGTGTGTAGTACGCGTTGGACATGAGCCTCGCTCGCGATTCGACCTGATGCAGCGGGACCTTTGATCCCAGGGTAAGGCGCACACGGAGTCGGTGGGGATCGTCGTATCCCAGATGTGAGCTGACCGGCGTTGTCGCGCAGTGTCTCGCGTGACGACGGTGCTGTCTAGATCGCAGTAGTACGCACGTAGAAGTACGGGCTGGTTTCTTTCGCCGATCATCCGTGTGACTACGCGCGTAGAAGCGCGCGCGTAGTCCTGCGGGCTTACGCTGGTGCAGTGCGCCTTGTACAAGGAGGCATGGCTGACGATACACACAGCGATGCTTGCTCGGGTGGCGAGTGGGGCTCTCGCGCATCTAAAGGTAAACAATAGGGCAGGTCTCTTGTACAGGGCACTGGCGGGGAGATATGCCATGAAAATCCAAGACGAAAGCAGCGTTGCAATGCTGAGGACTGGCGCCGCACCTTCAGCGCCGGAGTCACCAGGAGAAGCCAGCGATAGCTCGTCGATACTTCCCACCAACGGCGAGATATCCTGGCTCGGGCTATTCGAAATGCTCGGCTGGGATGAGGTCTGAGCCCGCGAGGAGCAGTCCCCCGACGATGCTTCGCGACGCCTACAGGCAAGGCATGGCGCACGTCGTCATCCAATAGCCGCTCAGGAAGAAAATCCGCCTGCCATCGCGCGAGAATCGCGGTCGGATCAGTGCTGCCAGAAACGTCTGAGCATCAATCCGGCTTCGGCGTTTCTGGCTATCGCTCGCTGCGTGCTGCAGAACCGCCGCGGTTGCCCCGTGGGTTCAGGTCATCACCCTGACCTCGTGTGCATCGCGGTGTTGAATTCTCATCCGCACATCGCCGTCAAAGCTGGCAGTTTGTTCGTGCACGGCTGAACGTGTTGGCAGGCGGACCCACGCGCGCCATTCCTGCGCCTGTCAACGTGGTGTGATCCTCACCGGAGATCAAGGACCATCCAGAACAACCCCCGTACGACGGGCTTACGGGCACTCCGGTTTCCTGATATCAGGGCGCTCGTATGCCCGGGCGGCTGACGCAAACCTTCTCTGATCCTGATCAGGTGGCGGCGGTGCTGCGCACGGGAAACGCGAAGTACAAAGTCATCGGCCGCGGGACTTTTCACGCCGAATTGACGGCCGTGCCGCTGGCCCATATCACGGTCCAGCGCGGACGAGAAAGCCTGCCGCGTGTTGCGTATCATGGGATGGGGCCTAACCAAGTCGCCATCCTCGGCTGGCTCGGCGAGCATCCTTTACCGGTCATCAGGGGGACACAGATGCGCCCAGGGGAGTTTATGTCTCATGGGCGCGACATGGAGTCCTACCATCGTACGGTGGGGAGCATCGACCACGTGGCGGTGACCCTGAACGCCGAGGACCTTGCCCGCGGCGCTATCGATCTGACCGGTCGCGCGCTGTGTGTCACCTCGGGAGAGATCCTACGGCCGTCGGATCAGGCGACGGCTCAACTGCTGTCTGTGGTGGCGTCTGCCACCCGGATTGCCCAAGCGGCACCCGACATCTTGAGCTCCGAAGCAGCTACGCACGGCTTGGAGCAGGCGCTGATGTACGCGATGATCATGTGCTTGATGGAGTGCAGCCGCCGCCGCGAGCCCGCACCGCGGGCGCGGCACACGCAGATCATGGCGCGCTTCGCCGCGATTGTGGAGGCGCACGCCGATCGCGCGTTGCACGTGCCGGAGCTGTGCGCGTTGCTCGGCGTTCCCGAGCGGACGCTACGCAAGTGCTGCCATCAGCATCTGGGGATGGGGCCGCATCAGTACCTGTTGCGGCGGCGCATGCACCTGGCGCAGCGCGCCTTGCTGCAGGCCGATCCGCACTCGGAAACGGTTACCGGCATCGCGACCAACTGTGGCTTCTGGGAGCTCGGGCGGTTTGCTGTCGTCTACCGGTCGATGTTCGGCGAGCCCCCGTCGGACACGCTGCGCCGGGCGCCCGAGGCCCCCATGCGCGTGACGGTCCGCGCTTCTGGGGCTGTCTGAATTTCAAACCAGCGTCACCACGCACGTAATTCTACGCGCGTAGTACTCCGGTGACTACGCGTCGCTCGTCCTCACGTATAGTCGCCGCACCGTGTTCTTGAGAGCCAGACTGCGGGATGCATTCGGGCCGAAATTGCATAGTGGGCCCCGTGCTCGGATGCTAGCTTGGCTACAAACCTACTCAGTGGAGGGTGGTGGACCAGCGCGGCTGCGCGGAGGGTCGCCAGCACGATCTGGTTTGATGACACGAAGTGGGCGCCCAGCGGCACCCAGGGTGTTTCGGATATCATCATGAGATGAGGAGGAAGCCATGAAGAAACGAGTCTACTTATGTGCACTTCTGCCCGCGCTCCTGTTTGCGCGCGTCGCCAGCGCGCAGCCGTACCCGGTCATGAACATGATCGCCGACCGCGTCATCCAGAAGTATCAGCATTCGTCTTGCGAGCAGTTGTGGAAGAAGAAGGGCAAGCCGAAAACAGCCGAGGAAAAGAACGCGATCGAAATGTTGCGCGGCGATCCCCAAATGCGTGCCGCATTCATTGACAGGATTGCGGCGCCCATCGCCAACAAGATGTTCGAATGCGGCCTCATCCCTTGAGGCATATTGCACTCGGGACGGGAGTCACGATGATCCGAGGCCCCTCTCGCAGTTGGTCGCGGCTGCTTGCGTTGGCCGTGCTCCTGGCGGCCGCCGGCGCGGGCGCCCAGGACACACGGCAAGCCCTGCCGCCGAAACCTGCGAAGCGTGGCACCTTGCCGCAGAAAGCAAAGGCGCCCGAACCGGTGCTCGAGTCCAAGGCGATCGACCTCTTGAAAGCCGCCAGCAGCCGGTTGGCTGCTGCCCACTCGATGCGGTTCACCGCGGTGATCTTTTACGAGAACCCGAGCCTTCTCGGCCCGCCCCTGATCTACACGACAACCTCCGAAGTAACGGTGCAGCGACCCGACAAGCTGCGGGTAATCACGTCCGGTGACGGCCCACCCTCCGAGTTTTACTACGACGGCAAGACCATGATGGCCCTCGCACCGACGGAGAACCTGGTCGCCGTGGCCGACGCCCCGCCGACGATCGACGCCGCGCTGAAGGCGGCCTATGACAACGCCGCGATCTACTTCCCGTTCAGCGACGTGATCGTTGCCGACCCCTACCAGGACATCGCCGACGGGCTGAAGGTTGCCTTCTACATCGGCCAATCCCACGTCATCGGCGGCACGACGACGGACATGGTGGCCTACGCCAACGACGACGTATTCGTACAGGTCTGGATTGGCGCCGAGGATCACCTCCCCCGGATGTTGCGCGCGGTATACCGCAATGATCCGGCGCAGCTGCGCCACCAGATGGAGCTTTCCGGCTGGCAACTCGACCTCGCCGTCCCCGCGGACACCTTCGGATCGCCGAGCGCCAGCAGCGCGAAGCACATCGAGTTCGGCCGCCCGGACCCGCAGCTCCCAGCCGGGGAAAAGCCACCAGCGCGGCACAAGAAACCATCCAAGTCGCAGTAGTAAGGAGGCACAGCGCTTCATGAAACACCTCATGGTTGGCTTCACCGGCTGTTTGATCACCGCGCTCGCGGGTGGGCCGGCCGCGGCGTGGTCACATGCCAACGCCTGGGGAGGCAGCACCTCACACGCCTATGGGTCGGGGTCCACGACAAGGTCCGGCGCCTACGGCGGCAGCGAGACGCATACCTACGGGGAAGGCACGACCGCGACCGGCCGCTACGGCGGTACAGCGACGCATCAAGAGGGATCAGGGACCACAACCGGGACCAACGCCTACGGCGGCAGCGCGACACACACCTACGGGCAGGGCACGACCGCGACCGGGCGCTACGGCGATACGGCGACACATCAAACAGGGTCGGGCTCGACGACTGTCACCAACCCGTACGGCGGCAGCGCGACGCACACCTACGGATATGGCACGACCGCGACCAACTCCTATGGAGCGACCGCCTATCACAGCACTTACGGTGCGACGGCCTATCACAGTCCCTACGGCACGACGGCTTACCACAGCAACTACTACGGCGCGGTCTACCCGGCGTACCATCCGCCCACCACCGTGAACGTCTACGGATCCAGTTGCAGCAACTGCGGCGGCTGGTCCACCGCCGGCGCCGCCGCTGCGGGCGTCGCGGTTGGCATGGCCGCGGGCGCGGCCGTGGCCAACGCCAATGCAGCCAATACGAACGCATACGCCGCGGGCTACAGCGCCGGCGCGACCAACACCACGTATGCGATGAATGCCATCTATGCCACGGTGCCT
>CAZTDK010000255.1:0-8185 GCA_964611965.1 uncultured Binatia bacterium (SeqCode)
CTTCGAGTTCATGAAGGAGTACATGTCCAACAGCCGCACCGCGCCGGAGACGCCAGCGGCACCGCCGCCGGCAGCCGCGCCGACTCCGCCGGCGCGCGGGTGACGAGCGCGGGCATATTCCGCCATTCGGCGACAACCCGTTGTGCGCGTCGCACACCCGTGGCGCCGAATGGCGGATAAGCCCATCCGCGTTCGCGGCCCGCATTGTCCATCATTACGGGCGGCTTGTGGACAATGAAGGAACGAGGACTATGTCTGCGTGAAGCCGCGAGCCGGAGCGGATGTAACCTTGGGACTGCGCTACGCTAGAGGATATGCATACGCACGATTCCGGGGACCTCGGCAATGCGGCCGTCAGCACGATGATGATTTGCACGTGATGCTCAACCGTGGAGGTCGCGGATACTCCGGCAGACTGCCGAGAGGCGCTGCCGCCCATAGATAATCTCATAGGCGGTCAATTTCGACCGTCTATCGCGGCCGATGTCGGCCGGCCAAGGGTTGAAAAATGCGTTGCCGAGGCGGGCAGAAAGGAGTAATCGGGGGCGCTGGAAGTCGGGGGCATATGCGGCAGATTGCAACGGCGACAACTGGGACGGCGATTAGGCGTTCGGCGTGACGGAGGGACGTTAAAGGATGGATTCTCAGCGTGAATTTATCGAGGAACTTGCAACGAGCCTTGACTATTGGACCGACACCCTCGTGAGATCAGTCAGCGATGAAAGCGACCTGCGGTGGAGCGAACGACCGGATGAGTTCCGCAAGCTGGCAGAAGCATTGCGGCGCGGCGGAGCCCAGGACGCCTTCGCGTCAGTGGTTCGAGAAGGACTCCGTGGCGTGATTCATTCGGTGCTCGTGACACTCGATGGGGGCACGCAGCTTGCTGAGTCCGTCCTGCTGAGCATTACAGACGACCATGGCGAAACGTTCGGGCGGGATCTTCACGAGCAGTTTGTGAGTCTTCTCTTGGATACGGGGCGGATAAAATGAAGGCCGAACAAAGGCCATGCACGCGACGCGTAGGAGATGCGCGCGCGTGATGGCCCAGCGTTCGGCCTGTCGCTCGACGCCAAGGAGTCGGGAGTGAAAGGGGCAGCTGCAAGGTCGTCGATGAGAGAGCGCGCTTGTCTCGCAACGTATTGGGCGATCTTCATCATTCTGCCGGTGGCCTTGATCTGGTCCCATATTCCTGCAAGCGTTCGCTGGGCCGTTACGTTGCCCGCCGGCTTCGCTCTAGTTCTGATCGGCGAACGTGGCATTCGTAGATGGAAACGGATCTGGAGAGTGAAGTGATCGCTCGCCGACTGAACGTGGCCGAGGCCGAACAGGCCGCTGCAGGGCGACGGCCGAAAGAAGGCCGCGCCTGAGCGGCAGCGCGTTAGACGCCCAGTGCCGGTCGGCCTACAATCCAGCGCGTGCGGTTCGAATGGCATCGGGCGAAGGCCGAAGGGAATCTGCGGAAGCACCACGTGTCGTTCGACGAGGCGGTCGCCGTGTTCTATGATCCATTGTCCGCAACATTCGACGATGAGGAACACTCCGCTGATGAGGCCCGATTGATCACGGTTGGCCACTCTGCTCGCGGTCGGCTACTGGTGGTGGCTCACACGGAGCGCGGAACGAACGTGCGCATCATCAGCGCGCGGCGAGCAACTGCCCGAGAAAGGAAGCGCCATGAGACGCAAGCGTGCTAGCCAGTCCGACGACCTGCAACCCGAGTATCGCTTCGACTACTCAAAGGCAGTCCGCGGCAAGTACTATCGCCGCCTCATCCAGGAGGGCGCCAACGTCGCCGTGCTCGAGCCTGACGTTGCCGCTGCATTTCGAGATTCAGCCGCCGTGAACGACGCGCTTCGATCGCTGCTTCAAGTCTCCGAGACGACGCGGCGTCTAACAGGACAGTCCAGCCGACCGCGGCCACGACAGCGCACGGGTGGAAATGCGGCGGCGGGCACTGGCCGCGGCGGCTGACCGCCAGGGCGTTCGGCCTCCCAAGTCAGCTCATGAAACGAATCTACGTTGCGGCGTGCTTCCTCATCGCGGCTCTCGGTATCGCGGCACTCATCGCGCCTCAGGGCGCAGGTGGGGAGTATGATGGAGGAGCGGTTGACTCGATGGTTGACGATGCCATCACGGCGCCAACGTCTGCGCATATTAGAGCGCTGCTCGGCTACCCTGAAAGTCATCTCGTCGATGGCGAGTACGCCTCTCACTACATTGCCTCGCTGTAGTGGCTCGAACAGAAGCGACCGGGATCGCTCGAGCCCTATCGCACACAAAGCACGGCACCGTTTTTGGACGAGGTCGCTGCGGCAGGTAGTCTTGCCTCCGAGGACTATTATCCCAACGGAAGGAAATGACTTTGGTCTCCCCGACGACGGCTGGCTTAACGACAACGAAAGGCCCGGTTGGGCCGAACCAACGCGCTGCACGTGACGCGCGGAAAAGGCACTTCAGGGACGTGGGCTGCAAACGTTGCGCTTGCAACTTGACGTCGGACGTGGAGCGGTTGTGAGCCGGAAGCGGTGAGCTCGATCTGCCCTCCCAGTCTGGCAGAGATCAGATTCGCGCCTGCCAGCACGTTGGGCGAGCTGGTGCGTGGCTGCGGACTGTCGTTCGCGCCGAGTGCCAAGCTACTGTGCTCCGGTTGCCCGTAGGACGTCCTTGTTTTGCGCGCGTCGGTACCTCCAAGTGGACTGCGGCGCGCGCTCTCATAGACTCGAGAGCCTGAATCTCCCGCATCCCACGCGTCATCTAGCAACGAGTGCACCCCACGTCCCCACCGATTTGTCTCTGCAGGCCTTGGTTGCTGTCATGCGTAAACTCCTCCACGCCATCTGGGGAATGCTCAAAACCGATACCGACTTCGACGGCGCAAAGTTTCGCAAACTTCCGGAGGCCGCTTGACAATGAAGAGAGCATCCTCAGGGTGAGCGGTGTTTTGGCGGGGAAAATTGGGTCTTCCGCTCAGCCTGAGGAGGTGCCGTCCCTTCAGGCGCCGTCTCGAAGGATGCGATCTTGGCAGGATGCCGCTTATCTCACCGGCCTTGGGGCTCGGCAGAGTGCCCGCGCAGCATCTGCGCCCGGACATCGAGATTCTTGCGACGGCACCGCATAGCGACCAACGGGAGCGGCCCATAGAAAGACGCCGCCCGCCTGGCCCCGCAGGGCAATAATGGCATTGCCTTTCGATCCGCCGCCCATATACAAGGAACGGCGCGCTATGAAGAGCAGGCGCGAACCGTGCGTTTGATATCTCTACTCGACCTTCTCGTCATCGCGCTCGTCACCGCGCTGTTCAGCAGTCGCGTGCATGCCGAGGACATCAGCGCAGAGGCCGCGCAAGAGATACAGGCGTTGTTGGAGGAAAAGGCGGCGCGCACACCCGCGCAGCGAAAAGTCTCGTCGCAACTGATCTATGCGGCCAAGCAGCGCCGCGGCGAGCCGCTTGCCAGAGGTGTGGGGTCGTTGCAGCTGCTGGCGGCCGCCGATGCGAACAACGGCATGCTCGTCGACATTGCCGCGGACGTTACCCCGCAGGTGCTTACCGGCATCGTCGACCTGGGCGGTACGGTCATCAGCAACTTTCCGCCCTATCGGGCCATCCGCGCGTGGCTGCCCATCGATGCGCTCGAGTCGCTCGCGGCCCTTCCCGATGTCACCGCAATTCGGCCGGCGGCGCGGCCCATGCATCGCAAGCGCACCACGTCGGAGGGCGACACGGCCCTGCGCGCCGACCTGGCGCGCTCCACCTTTGGCGTCAACGGCAGCGGCGTCACGATCGGCGTGCTTTCGGACAGCGTCGATGGCCTGGCGGCCGTGCAGGGCAGCGGTGATCTGGGCTCTCTGATCATCCTGCCGGGGCAAAGCGGCATTCCGGGCAGCGGCGAGGGCACCGCCATGCTCGAGATTGTCTACGACCTCGCCCCGGGTGCGTCGCTGGTGTTCGCGACGGCCACCGAAAGCGAAGCGGGCATGGCCACGAACATCCAAGCCCTGCGCGACGCCGGCTGTGACATCATCGTTGATGACGTCGGCTACTCGACCGAGCCGGTCTTCCAGGACGGCATCATTGCCGCGGCGGTGAACACGGTCACCGCCGGCGGGGCACTGTACTTCTCGGCGGCGGGCAATGGTGGCAACCTGGACCACCGCGCCTCCGGCGTGTGGGAGGGGGACTTCGTTGCATCCGCCAGCCTTATGGGTGCGGACGTGTTGCACAGCTTCGGCTCGACAACGCTCGATACGATCACCGGCGAACCAGACAGCTTGATCACGCTCCAATGGTCAGACCCGTTCGGCGCGTCGGCCAACGATTACGACTTGTTCCTCCTGAATTTGTCAGGAACACATGTGGTGGCGGCGTCGACCGATGTTCAAGACGGGAGCGGCGATCCACTGGAGATCATCGATACGAGTCAATTCTTCGCCCAGGGGTTTCGCCTGGCCATCGGCAAGGCCTCGGGTGAGGCGCGCTACCTGCATCTCGACACCAACGGCGGCATGCTGGCGTTGAGCACCGCAGGCGAAATCTGGGGGCACCCGACGGCAGTCGATGCGTTCGCCGTCGCGGCCGTGAGCGCCGACGGCCGTACGACGCCGTTCACCGGGGGTGCCGCCAACCCGGTTGAGTCGTTCAGCTCGGACGGCCCGCGCCGGATGTTCTATCAAGCCGACGGCACGCCGATCACTCCAGGCAACTTCTCATCAACCGGGGGAAGCTTGCGACAGAAGCCGGACATCGCCGCAGCCGACGGCGTGAAGGTTTCCGTGCCGGGCTTTACTCCGTTCTTCGGCACCTCCGCGGCTGCGCCACACGCGGCCGCGATCGCCGCCCTGGTCAAGTCGGCGAATCCGGCGCTGACGCCGAACCAGATCCGTACGGCGCTGATGTCGTCGGCGTTGGATATCGAAACACCGGGATTCGACCGCGACTCGGGCGCCGGCGTGCTCAATGCCTTCGCCGCGGTGCAGGCGGTATTGCCTTCCCCCGTCGCGACACCAACCGCCGATGCCAACAGTCCCACGCCGAGCCCACTGGCCCCGGCGACCGCGACGCCGACCCTGCCTGAAACGCCTTCGCCGACACCGCAAACGCCATCGGCCACGCCCGTGCCTATGCGGTGCATCGGCGACTGCGATGCCAGCGGCACCGTCACCGTGAACGAGATCATCGCGTTGGTGGACATTACCTTGGGCACTGAACCGCCGCCCGCATGCGCCAGTGGCATTCCCGACGGCGCCGAGGTGGACGTCACGTTGATCGTGCGGGCCGTGGACAACGCGCTGACCTCGTGCGCGCCGACCTGACCTCGGAGACGAGACCAGCTCCCTGAAGCCTACAGCTTCGAGATCACGCGGTCGCCAAAGTCGTGCAAGCCCTGGCGGACGGCGTCCGGGTCGAAGCCCGGCGGCGGGATGATCAACCGCGACACGCCGAGATCCTGATAGCGCCGGACGGCGTCGAGATCGACGAAGCCCCCGCCGGTGGTGAGCTCGATTTCCTCCGGCTTGCGGCCGATTTTCTGACATTCGTCGCGCAGCACCGCGAGCAGGCGCGTCAGCGTGGCGCGATCGCCGCGCGCCGGGAAGAAGCCGTCGCCGTAGCGCGCCGCGCGCCGCGCCGCCGCGTCGGCGTGGCCGCCGACAATGATTGGGACCCCGGGTTTCTGCACCGGCTTGGGGTTGGACTCGACAGCACCCCACTTGAAGAACTTCCCCTGAAACGGCTCCGGCGTTTCCTTCCACAACGAGCGGATCGCCCGGATTGCCTCGTTGGTGCGCGCGCCGCGCTCAGTGAACGGCACCCCCACGGCGTCGAATTCTTCCTGCAGCCAACCGCTGCCGATGCCGAGCAAGGCGCGTCCGTTCGACAGCATATCGAGCGTCGCCATCTCCTTGGCGACGTAGGTGGGATGTCGTTGCGGCAGAATGACCACGCCGGTGCCGAGGCGAAGGGTTGTGGTGATCGCGGCGACGAATGCCAGCGGCAGAATGGGGTCCGGAATCGGCACGTTGTCTGGGCCGGGCATCTTGCCGGTCTCGCTGTACGGATATTTCGATTTGTAGTCCACCGGCACGACGACGTGCTCGACGGTCCAGATCGATTCGACGCCGACCGCTTCAGCGGTGCGCGCAAGGTTGGCGAGCTGATCGGGGAAGGCGAACGGCCCCGCGTTGGCGAACATGATCCCAAACTTCATGCGATCCTCCAGCGATGCATCGTATTTTTGCTGCGTGGACATTGTTCCTGATTCGTCTGGCTCGGGGAAGCGTGGCGCGGTGAATTGTTCGCGTCGCGCTGGGCAATGGAAGGGATCTTCGCTAAGACCGGTACAGGATGTCAGCTCCCTCTTCTGCAGTGAGTCCGTTCCTGCACGGCGTGGCGAAGTTGCTCTTCCGCCTCACGGGATGGAAGACCGAAGGCTCGGTGCATCAACCGCAACACTTCGTGATCATCGCCGCACCGCACACCTCAAACTGGGACGCGGTGATCATGGTGGTGGCGGCCTACATTTTCCGCGTGCGGATTTCCTGGTTCATCAAGCGTGAGGCGTTCTTCTTCCCGCTCGGTACGCTCATCCGCGCCGTTGGTGGCATACCGATCGACCGCGACGTGCGACGCAACGTCGTCGGGCAAGCGGTCGAGCAGTTCCGGCAGAACGAGCACCTCATCCTGGCCGTTCCCCCGGAAGGCACGCGCGGCAAAGGGGACGGGTGGAAGACCGGCTTCTATCATATCGCCCATGGTGCGGGCGTGCCCATCGTCCTCGGCTACATCGACTACCGGCGCAAGATCGCCGGACTCGGGCCAGCGTTCATCCCGACAGGCGATATCGAGGCCGACTTCCATGTCTTCGACCAGTTCTACGCCGCGGTGACGCCGAAATATCCCGAAGACCGCAGCCCCGTGGTGCCGACGCGCATCGCGTCGCCGCCGCCGCAGCGCTCGGCCGGCGGGTTGGGATAGTGACGAGTGACGAGTGACGAGTAAGAAGAAGATTCCCTTCCTGCCGGTCACTTATCACTCGTCACTTATCACTGTTTTCAGTTACGGCGATACTGCCGCCGGAACCGCGAGTGCCGATGGGGGAGGTCGGCGAGAGTGCGGTGCCCGGCGGCAATATCATGGGGTCGACCGCGGCGAGGGGGCGGTCGCCGCGGTCGTGGTTGGTGGATGCGCCAGTTGTGCCGGCGTGGCGCTGGGGGACGCCGCTGCCGTTGGCGTGACATCCACCTGAGAATTTCGTCGGTTGTTGCGCTTCATCGATGCCCCCGTCACAAAGCAAATGACCCGTCACACGCTGCGTGTCGTCAGTTGCAAGAGCTCGAAAGCTGCACCACAACCGGCACGGGCCGATCAACGAAGCCCGGGTATCCTTCCACCTCGACTTGCTCCACCGGCTCGGCGGCAATACTGGCGCCGATGAAATAGTCGCGTACGGCATCGGCACTCGCGCTCGGCAACTCATTCCCAAGCGTGCCGCAACGGCCGTCGAGCACTTCCGTCTGAATCGCGACGACTGCCGTGCTCGGAACATTCTCGATCGCTTCATCGAACACTGGACGCTCCTCGTCGCACACCGCGCCCGTACTGATCGAGCAGTCGACTCCATGCAGAATCACCCGCCGGCTTGTCGGCTCCGGCAAGTAATCGCCAGCGCCCGCCCAGATCGGTGTCGGTAAGGTCAGTGCAGTGAGGGTCATCAATGCCGCGGAAATTTTCATAGTGCCCCGTCTCAGTTGTCCGTTGATCAAGGCAAGCTGCGTGCCACGCGTGCCGCCGCATATGAGTCACGCGGACGCGCCGCGTCGCCGGTGGTTTCCGCCTGAGCACGGTTGTCCTTTCAAAGTTTGCTGTAAGAATTGCGTTTGCGCGGTGTGCGCTTCTCCCCAGAAGGGGGGATGCGCACGATCGATCACCACGATGCCCCGCGCCGCGGACGCTGCACTACGACACCGCGGACGCGGCATCTTGACTAGCGACCCCAAAGCTCAGTAGAGGGCGACGGCAAGCGGAAACGGAAGCCGCTCGCATGGCTGAGAGGGGGTGCGCAATGGAGTGTGTCGGTCGAACGCTTCGCCGTAGTGCGATCCTGAGCGTCGTTGCCCTGCTGATGTGGCATGCTGAGGGGTGGGCCATTCCGCTGGATTCAGACGGCGACCTCAAACTCGGTGCGCGAAC
>CAZTDK010000256.1:0-8171 GCA_964611965.1 uncultured Binatia bacterium (SeqCode)
GTTGCCCTTCGCCAGACCGGGGAACGGAGCGACACAGGCATCCAAGCTCGTTGACCCAATAACCGCACCGTTGGGTCGGGCATTGAATGCATCCGGGCTTTGCGGGCAATCGACGGTGACATCAGTGAAGGTGACTTTCTGGTTCGTCAAGTGCGGGTGCAATGTCGTAATCCCAGGCTTGGTCACCCGTAAGGTGAGCCGAACACGCAACTCGTTCCCCAGAGTAAACCCAGTGGCAAACAACACAATCTTCCCGCGATTTGTCACGCGCAGCTTAGCGGACTTCATGGTCAGGGTGTTGTCGGTGGTTCCGCTGTTCGATTGGAGGCACCCGTCACTCGGCGACCCTGTCGTGGCCACGCTGACCGTGGCTGGGTTGCACACATCCATCGCACGCGCCATCCACGTATTGATGCCGCGCGCTATAGTCGGGAGGGACGCCTGCTGAGCCGTCGCGCTATGCGTCACGACTACGAGCGACGCCATCCCGAGAGCGCCGGCCAAGGCCAGTTGGACCTGCTTCTTCATCGTCGCCTCTCCGTTCTCTTCCTGTTCCCTAAAACTCGTTCAAAATCTCATGCTTCTTCTAGAAATTGAGGATGCCCGGCGTGGCGATGACTTTACCGGTATCACAGTTCACCAGCGCCGAGTCGAGGATCTGGATGTTGCCTGTGGCCAATCCAATCGGCTCGCCGTTCTGCGTCAGGCAGTCCTCAAGGCTCATCGACCCGGCAACTGCACCGTTGAGGTTTGCCGTGAAACAGCCAGTAATGCTGCTATTCCCACACGCGATCGAGACGTCTTGGAAGGTCACGCTCTTGCCAACCTGGTGGGGATGCAGGGTGGTTTGGCCAGGCTTGGTGACACGAATAATCAGCTGGACCTTCATCCGCTGACCGGCATAGAAGCCCGAGCCGAATACGCTGACGCGGCCATGATGGTTACCTGATTTGCGAACGGCCAATCGCGCGAACTTCATGGTTGCGCCGGGGCTCACGGAATCGTCAGTAGTGGTGTTGCTTTGCAGGCAACCCGCCGCCGGCGAGTTTGTAGTGGCGACCGACACCGTAGCCGGGCTGCATGGATCCATCGCACGGGCGAGCCACGTCGTATAATTGAGCGCCTTGGTAGGAAGCAATACAGCCGCACCGGCGGGCTGGACCGCCACACCCAAACCAATCACTCCGGCGACCAGCGCGCCGATTCCCCCAAGAGTCCGCGTCATCATAGCTCCCTCCTTCATTTTTTGCCCCTTCTGCGTCGCTGATTTCCAAAGCGGCGGTTCGCTCACCCTTGCGGGCTACCGTAGAATACCGGGTCGTGCAAATACCTTCATGGTGTCGATGTTGATGAGCGCCGAGTCGAGGATCTCGATGTTGCCGTTCGACAGGCCCGTCGCGTCGCCATTTTGCGTGAGACAGTCCGAGAGCTTGGCGCTGCCGGCGATGCTCCCGTTCGGGCGGGCTACAAATCCAAAGGGTACATTCGGACACAACAGGGTCACATCCTGGAAGGTTACGCTCTTGTTAACCTGATGCGGATGCAAGGTCGTTTGCCCTGGCTTGGTGATTCGCAGCGTCAGCTGTGTGGTAACCCGGCTGCCGAACTGAAATCCGGTTCCATACAGCGTCAATTTGCCGGTGGTCTGTGCAAAAGTCAGGCGAGCCGTTTTCATCGTGATTACCGAGTCGGTCGTGCTATTGGCCTGAGGGCACCCGCTGAACGGAACGCCCGTGGTGGCAACAGACACGGTCGCCGGGTTGCACTGATCCATCGCGCGGGCCATCCACGCTCCGTACCTGCGAGCAGTCGTGGGGAACGGAGCCGTTTGGGCAAGCACTGGCTGCACCGCAAGTACGCCCCCGACCACCATTCCAATTGCTGCTGCAATCCTTCCCGTCTTCATTTATCGCCTCCGATGGTCAGCCTACGGTGTGATGTACTGCTGCTGCCTTCCCGTGACCCAGTGAACTATTTCTTCCAGCTTCGCCGCTTCCCCCAGGATCGAGCCGGATTATCCACCAACGGGTGAAACTTTGTCAAGAAGAAAATGAACAAAAAAAGCCTCACAGAATCAGTCAGCTACCCCGCTTGCGTCAATAAAGCTCTCAACGGGCTGTTGCAATGCCTGGCGGGCAGCATCCTGCTCGGCGCTGCGCTTGCTGTGGCCTTCGCCACGTGCCAACACCCGTTCGCTGAGCAGAACATCGACCACGAAGCGCCGCGCATGGTGCGGACCGATCTCTTCCACCACCCGATAGATCGGCGCCATTCGGAAATTTTCTTGACAGAGTTCCTGCAATTCGGTCTTCGGGTCACTGGTCGCAACGCGATCCAGTGCCTCGATCGCGTCACGGAAGTGGCCTTCAATCACGCCTCGCACCGTCGCATAGCCCGCCTCGATGAAGACAGCGCCCATGACTGCTTCGTACACGGCAGCGAGGATCGAGGCCTTGGCTCGACCACCGGTTTTCTCCTCACCCTTACCTAGCGTCAGATGGGCATCCAGGCCGAGCTCGCGGGTCTTCGCAGCGAAGCTACCGGTGTTCACCAGTGAGGCACGACACTTTGACAGCCGACCTTCGTCATACTCCGGGTAGCGCGCAACGAGCAATTCGCTCAACACCAATCCCAACACTGCGTCGCCGAGGAACTCCAATCGTTCAGAAACCCGCACATGCGTGGCCTGTACGGCCGAAGCATGCGTCAGCGCCGCCACCAGCGCCCGCTCGTCACCGAAACGGTACCCCAGGGACGCTTGCAGCTCGTCGAGCGAGGCCGCGGGTTCACTCATGTCCGGCGTCCTCCGCCAGCTGTCCGAGGAGGATCGCGCCCTGCGCAGCGAGGATCGTCGCCGTGACCTCCCGATTCGCAAGACCAGGGGCGGCATTGAGCTCGACGCGTTGGTAGTTGCGCGAGTAGCCGTGCACCCGATCCGGTGCCCGGGCCGCAGTCGCCTCCACAAGCACGCGCATGTGCGTCCCGACGAAGCCGTCGGCGAACGCCGCACGTTTCGCTTCGCCGAGCTTCCGCAACCGCTGCGCGCGCCGTTTGATGCCGGCGGCGGTCACCTGTGGTGTCAATTTCGCCGCCGTTGTACCGCCGCGTTGCGAGTACGGAAACACATGGAGGTATGTTAGCGGCAGGCTGCCCAAGAGCTCGAGCGTCGCCTCGAACTGCGCGTCGGTTTCGCCGGGAAATCCAGCGATCACGTCGGTACCGATCGCCGCCTCCGGCAACACACCGCGGATTTCCTGTGTCAGCGCACGCACGAAATTGGCGTCGTACTTGCGCCGCATACGCCGCAGAACCTCGTCGTGGCCAGCCTGGATCGGCACGTGGAGGTGCGGACAGAGCACCGCGCTCCGGGCGATGAGGCGCAGTAACCGTGGCGTGACCTCAGGGGGGTCGATCGAGCTGAGCCGCAACCGCGGCACCGGCGACTGCTCGACGAGCATCTCGAGCAGGTCGCACAACTCGATGGCTGGCTCGAGATCACGGCCGTAGCCCCCGAGGTGCACGCCGGTGAACACCACCTCCTGGAAGCCGCGCGCCCCCAGCATTTCGAGCTGCGCCAGCACGTCTCGGGGCGGGACGCTGCGGCTCCGACCGCGGGCCATCGGCACGATGCAAAACGTACAGAAGAGGTCGCAGCCCTCTTGGATCTTCAGAAATGCCCGCGTCTGCCCCGTGAAGGTCTCGGCACCGAGCGTCCGCACGCGGCGCGCCGTCCGCAGATCATCCACCAGCATCCGTTCGCTGGTTGCCACCAACTCGCCGCGCACCGCGCGCAGCAGATCCGGCAGCCGGTTCAGGCCGACCACATGATCGACCTCCGGAATCGCCGCGCGCTGCGGGCTGACCTGCGCGAAACAGCCGGTCATGATCACTCGGGCAGCCGCGTTGAAGCGCCGTGCCCGCCGTGCCAGCTGCCGGCTCTCTGCATCGGCCCGATCGGTAACTGTACAGCTATTAACAATGTAGACATCGGCCCCCGGCGTAAAGGGTACGACCTCGCAGCCCTCGTTGCGCAACCGCGTCTCGATGGTGGCCGTGTCGTACTGATTAACCTTGCATCCCAATGTCGTCACCGCCACCCGCATCACGTTCCTCAGCGCGCCCCCGGCCACAAGGCGCGTTCGATCCATCCACCGCCGACCACCCGCTCGCCGTCGTAGAGAACGGCAGCCTGTCCGGGCGTGACCGCGGGTAAGCCTTGCGCGGACGACGCGACAAAGTGCGTGGCCGTCGATTCGTCGATCCTGACGTCGGTGGGTGTAATGCGCGAGCGGATCTTCATCTGCAACCGCACACCACTCGCCACGGGGACACCGCTGAGCCAGTTCGGGCGCGCCGCAACCAGCCCGGCCGCCACCGTGGCGGCGCGTGGACCGACACGCACTGTACCGCTCGCGGCATCGATAGCGGTCACGTAGACTGGCGCCCCGCCGCCACCGCCCAAGCCACGGCGTTGGCCCACGGTAAACTGATGCACACCATCATGATGGCCGACGACGCCGCCGCGCGCGTCGACGATGTCCCCGGCGCGGCGCGGCGTCCCCTCCGCATGTGCCGCCACGAACGCGGCGTAGCCGCCCTTGGGCACGAAGCAGATCTCTTGGCTCTCCGGCTTCTCAGCCACCGGCAGCCCGAACGAACGGGCGCGTGCCCGCACCTCGCCTTTCGTCAAATCGCCCAACGGAAAGAGGGTGCGCTGCAAGACCCCGGGTTCGATGGCAAACAGGAAATACGACTGATCCTTCGCCGCATCGACGGCGGACCAGAGCTGGGTTTCGCCGCTGATCGGGTCGCGATGCACCCGCGCGTAATGCCCGGTCGCCACCCACTCGGCACCCAGTTCCTGGGCGCGTTCCCAGAAGCTGGCGAACTTGATGAACTGGTTGCAGCGGATGCACGGGCTCGGCGTGCGCCCGGCGAGGTACTCGGCAACGAAGGGCGCGACGACGTTGCGCGTGAAGACGTCGCGGAAGTCCATCACGTAGAATGGAATCCCGAGCCGCGCCGCCACACGCCGGGCATCGAGAAAATCGTCCAACGAGCAACACCCGCTGCCGTCGTTGGCGGCGTCGCCCCACAGGCGCATCGAGATGCCGACCACGTCGAACCCCGCCTCCACGAGCAGCGCCGCGGCCACCGAGCTGTCGACGCCGCCGCTCATGCCGACCACCACGCGTTCGCCGGGCAGCGGCTCACGCATCGCCCCGCCCCACTCGTGGCGTGCGGCGCGTGCGCGCGACGGCGGCGCTGGCGGCCGCCACGATGCGCCCGATGTCGTCGACCGTGTTGGTCCGGCCGAGGCTGAAGCGCACCCCATCGCGCGCCGCATCGCGGCTGTGCCCCAGCGCCACCAGGACGTGAGAGGCTTCGCCCGCCCCGGCGGCGCACGCCGAGCCGCTGGAGACCGCCACGCCGGCCAGATCCAAAGCCGCCACCAACGCCTCGCCGCGCACACCGGCGACAGTGACGTTCAACGTATTCGGCAAACACTGGGCCCCCGCGGGGCTGTTGCGCCGGATTCCGGAGATGCCAGCCTGCAAACCAGACCACAGGGCGTCACGCAGCGCCACGCACGCTTCGCCGAATCCACCGAGCTCCGCAGCCGCCGCATGGCAGGCCGCGCCCATGCCGACGATACCCGCAACATTTTCGGTACCGGCGCGGCGTCCGCGCTCCTGGCCCCCGCCGACGAGGAGCGGGCGCAGCGCGACTCCACGGCGCACGAACAGCGCTCCAACGCCCTTGGGACCGCCGAGCTTGTGCGCCGAGAGTGACAGCAGGTCGATGCCGCCGCGCACCGCGACGGGGATCTTACCGGCCGCCTGTACGGCATCCACATGCATCAGCACACCGCGCGCGCGGCAGAGCGCGGCGATCGCTTCGATTTCCTGGATGGTCCCGATCTCGTTGTTGGCCCACCCGATGCTCGCCAGCCCCACCGTGTCATCAAGCTGCGCAGCCACCGTGGCCGCCGCAACTCGTCCTTCCGCATCCACCGGCAGCTCACGCACGCCGGCGCCATCCGGCTGCAAGCCGCGAATCACCTCGCGCACCGACGCGTGCTCGATCATGGTGGTTACGATGGTGCGGCGTGCGGTGATTCGTGCTGCGCCGGCAATCGCCAGGTTGTTGCTCTCCGTACCGCCGCTCGTAAAGACGATCTCCGCTGGCTGCGCCCCGATCAGCGCGGCGACGCGCCCGCGCGCTTCCTCGACCGCGTCGCGCGCCCGCGCCCCCAACCCGTGGATGCTCGAGGCGTTGCCGTACTGCTCGCGCAGGTACGGCAGCATGGCATCGAGCACGTCGGCACGCAGCGGCGTGCTGGCGTTGTGATCGCAGTAGATCACCATCTCTTGTCCCGCAACGTTGCCGCAGTCACGCCGGCGCGGCGGCCGCCGGGGCGGCCCGCTTGCCCCGTTGGCGCTTGCGATCCCGATACAGCTTGTAGTCGAAGCTGTCACAGAGCGCCTGCCAACTCGCCTCGATGACGTTGGGCGAGACGCCGACGGTCCCCCAGCGCTCGTGGCCGTCACCCGACTCGATAAGGACGCGCACCAGCGCCGCCGTGCCCTCGCCGCCGCCGAGGACACGCACCTTGTAATCAAGCAGCTGCACTTCACCGATCTGCGGGTAGAACTTCACCAGCGCCTTGCGCAGCGCGTGGTCGAGGGCATTGACGGGGCCATTGCCTTGCGCTGCCGTGTGCTCCACGACACCGTCCGGCCCCTCGATC
This sequence comes from uncultured Binatia bacterium (SeqCode), assembly GCA_964611965.1. Lineage (GTDB taxonomy): Bacteria > Desulfobacterota > Binatia > HRBIN30 > HRBIN30 > CAZTDK01. The sequence continues at coordinate 6,752 of CAZTDK010000256.1, forward strand.
ATGATGGTGGCTTCAGAAAGCGGCGGCTCGTCTTCCTTGCGCTTCTCGTCGATGACCCGGAAGCCGATGAGCCGGAAGCTGCGCGCCTTCTGGCCATTGAGTCCCTTCTGCAGCAACAGCTCGAACGACGCCTCGGCGCCTTCGAACTGGAAGCCACGGTTTTCCAGCTCCTTCACTTCCGCGAGCACGCTACGCACCGCCGGCTTCAGCTCCTCGACGTCGACACCAAACTCCTGGGCCTTGTAGAGGATATTGCTGCGACCCGACAGGTCCGACACCAGGACGCGCTGGCGATTGCCCACCACCGCCGGATCGATGTGCTCATAGGTGAGCGGGTTCTTCTGCACCGCGGCGACGTGGATCCCACCCTTGTGCGCAAACGCGCTCAGGCCCACGTAGGGCTGCCGCTTGTTGGGCTCCGCGTTCGCGAGCTCCCACACGAAGTGCGACAACTCGCGCAACCGCCGCAGCTGCGCCGCACTGACGATCTTGTAGCCCATTTTCAGCTGCAGGTTGGCAACTATCGTACACAGGTTGGCATTGCCGCAGCGCTCGCCGATCCCATTGATGGTGCCCTGCACCTGCGTGGCGCCGTGCTGCACCGCGATCAAGCTGTTAGCAACGCCCAGCTCCGAATCGTTGTGGCAATGAATCCCGATGGCGACCGGTACAGCCTGCCGGACCGCGGCGACCGCGGCGGCAACTTCGTCCGGTAGCCGCCCGCCGTTGGTCTCGCACAGGCACACGACGTCGGCGCCGGCATCGGCGGCGATGCGACAACACTCGACCGCGAACTCCGCATCGTCGCGAAAGCCGTCGAAGAAGTGCTCGGCGTCGAAGATCACCGTGTCGGTGTGGCGCTTGAGGAAGGTGATGCTGTCGTGAATCACTTCGAAGTTCTGCGTCTTCGAGATGCGCAGATCCTCGCGCACGTGTAGCTCCCACGTCTTGCCGAAGATCGTGATCACCGGCGTTTCGGCCTGCAGCAGCTTGCGGATGTTGGCATCGTCACTGGCGCGCACGCCGACGCGGCGGGTCGATCCAAACGCCGCGATGCGCGCGTGCTTCAGGTGTAGGCGCTTCGCTTCCTTGAAAAATGCCTCGTCACGGGGATTGGATCCCGGCCATCCACCCTCGATGTAGGCAGCACCGAAATCGTCGAGACGCTCGGCGATGCGCAGCTTGTCCTCGACGGTGAAGGCGATGTCTTCCGCCTGACACCCGTCACGCAGCGTCGTGTCGTACAGCTCGACGTGCCGCGCGTTGCTGGAATGCTGGGTCACGCCGTCGCCTCCTGCACGCCCTCCTCGATCAAGGCGTGATGCAAGACCCGCACGGCCAACTCCGCATACTTCGCGTCGATCACCACCGACACCTTGATCTCCGACGTCGAGATCATCTGGATGTTGATCCCTTCCCG
>CAZTDK010000257.1:0-8163 GCA_964611965.1 uncultured Binatia bacterium (SeqCode)
ATCGGTGTGGTGCTACTACAGCAGGGCAAGGGCGCCGATATGGGCGCGGTGTTCGGCGGCAGCAGCTCGACGATTTTCGGGAGCAGTGGCGCCGGAAACTTCCTGACGCGGCTGACGACCATCATGGCCATCGTCTTCATGTTTACGTCGTTGACGTTGACCTACACCGGCGCGCGCCGAGTGACGTCGACCGTCTTTGACAGCGCGCCCCTCCCGGAGCCGCCGCCACTGGCCGCGCCAGAGGGGCAAGCCCCAGCGGCTGAGGCCCCCGCGGCGGCCAACCCGGAAGCTGCTCCTGCGCCGCAACCCCAAGCCGGCAGCGAGGCCGCCCCGCAAGCGGCAGCACCGCAAGCCGTGGCACCACAAGCCGCGGCACCGCAAGCCGCGGCACCACAAGAAGCCCCGGCGGCGGCCAACTGAACGGCTTTACGAACCAAGGAAGTACGACGTCTCACGACATGCGAGGATGGCGGAACTGGCAGACGCGCTAGTTTGAGGGGCTAGTGGGGTAAAACCCGTGGGGGTTCAAGTCCCCCTCCTCGCATTCATTTTCATTTATAATTTCAAACACTTACAAGATTAACGCTGAGGATCCTCGTCCCCCACCCCGCAATCTGCGAACCTCTTGAATTCGCGTGCAATTTGGAGAATCGCACCCCGCTTCATTCAGGAGTTGGGGTGCAAATTGGGGGGTTCTGCCACGCCAGCATGAATCGCCGCTACCCATCGACGCGTCGCCGGGCACGGTGCGATCAGATGGCGTTGCCCGAATTCACCAGGCCCTGTGCCTCGTGCAGGATCGCGGTGCTTGCCGACGCTGCGAGGTCACGCTTGGCAGAGGCACCGTGGGTCTCTTACAGAGTTCCAACCGGCAGGGCCGTCAGCCCCTGCGCTACCGGGACCTCGTCCGCAGTCAGGCAGACGACCGCCCCGGTGCCGATGGGCTTCTTGAGACGTTCGAGCGCGGCGAACGGCGTGGCCCATTCTCGGCGCACCGTGGCGGCGTGCTTGATCTCCACCGGCCAGAGCTTGCCGTCCGCCTCGAAGAGCAGGTCGACCTCGCGGCCGTCGCGATCTCGGTAAAAATGCAGCTGCGGCTGGCGCGCATGATGCCACCAGCTCTTGAGGATCTCAGCGACCACATGCGTTTCGAAGATGGCCCCACGCATAGCTCCCGCCGCCAGGGTTGTCGGCGATGCCCAGCCCGTGAGGTAGGCGCACAGACCGGTGTCCAGGAAGTACAGCGTCGGTGTCTTCACCAACCGCTTGGTGACGCTGGTGTGATACGGCTGCAGGAGAAATACCTGGCAGCTTGCGACCAATACCTATAGCCAGCTCTTGGCGGTCGGCACGCTGATGTCGACTGTCACGCGCCAGATCGGAGAGGTTCAACCACTGGGCCGTGCGTGCCGCGCACGCTCGGACAAAGCGTGTGAACGCTTATGCCTTAATGTAGTCGCCCTCGTCCCGACGTGTCGATAGCCAAGTGCAGCCGACGTTGGCACCGCCTCGGGACGTTTGTCATGATGCGGGTGATGACGGCCCCCGTGAACCGGAACGCCATTGCCGCCGCATGGCGCTCGCGTGGATTCTCCTGTGACCTTTGGGTCGATCCGCCGGGGCAGGTGTGGGCCGACTTTGTGCACGACGCAGCACGAGCTCGTAATGCTCGTCGACGGCGAGGTCGAGTTCGAGGCCGCAGGCGTGATCCATCGCCCGCGAATTGGCGAGAAACTCCTCATTCCGGCGGGCGACCAGCACACGGTCCACAACCGTGGCACGACGGAGTCACACTGGCTCTACGGGTACCGGCGTGAAGAGAGTTCTGGAAGGTACACCGGCACCACGACCTGAAATCGACGTGCCGCGAACGATGCGCACGACCCGAAACACAGACGAGGCGGCTCCGCACAAGTGGGAGTTCAAAGCCCGTTTCCGGCGTCATGCGTTCGGATGGAAATCGCAGCCGGCCATTCAGCGTGTGAAAGAGGCGGTTGCCGAGATACGCAAGGTGGCTCGCAAGAATCCGGTACTGGCGGCCGACGGCGCGGTGGCGTTGATCGAGCGGCTGTCACCGGCGCTTGAGCAGGTCGACAGTTCGTCCGGTGCGATCGGCACCGCCGTGCGCCGCGCGATCGAGGTGCTCGTGCCCATTATCGCCGATGCCCCCGTCGATGCGCCGACGCGAACGGAGTGGCTCGAGCGGCTCTGGGAGGCACATGCGGCAGACGCGATCCCCTACATCGAGTCGCTTGCCGACTACTGGGGCGAGCTGTGCGGCTCGGCCGAAGTCGCCGTGGCGTGGGCCGACCGCTTGCTTGGCATTACCCGCCTGGCACTCAGTCCCGACAAGGATGTCCGCGGGTATTTCCATGGCACCACCGCCTGCTTGAGCGCTCTCTACTACGCCGGACGCTTTGAAGAGATCGTTCGCCTCCTGGATGTCGACACGCTCTGGTCATACAAGCGCTGTGCGGTGAAGGCGCTCGCCGCCATGGGCAAGGGGGACGAGGCCATCCGCTACGCCGAAGCGTGCCGCAGCCCGTGGGCAAGTGATCTCGATATCGACAGCGTGTGTGAGGAGATCCTGCTGTCGTCGGGGAAAGCCGACGAGGCATACGCAAGCTACGGCGTGGGCGCGAGCCGGGCGGGAACGCATCTCGCGACCTTCCGGGCCGTGGCGCAGAAATATCCTCAGAAGAGCGCGGCCGAGGTTCTTGCCGATCTCGTGAAGACCACGCCGGGGGAAGAGGGCAAATGGTTCGCGGCGGCGAAAGAGGCGGGACTCTACGACGAAGCCCTAACACTCGCGAGCCGTACACCGTGTGATCCCCGTACGCTCACCCGCGCCGCACGCGACTATGCGGTGAAGGCGCCGACCTTCGCCGTGGGGGCGGGGTTGTTGGCGTTGCACTGGCTCGCACAGGGCTTTGGCTACGAGATCACCGGCGCCGACGTGCGGGCGGCCTACGACGCCACGATGAAGGCAGCCGAGCAGCAAGGCAGTGCCACGGCGACCCGGGATCGCATTCGAACGATGTTGGCGAGTGAGAGGTTGGGCGAGCAACTCGTGACCAGAGTTCTGGGACGCGAACTCGGGCTGATCAAGGAGTAAGGTGCTGAGGTGATCGAAGCATTCATCCATGTTGCCGGCCCCGCTGGATCGGGGAAGACGACGTTCGTCGAGGCGGTGCTTCGGGGAGTTGATCGCTGGTGGCTGGCGGCACGCGGTGTGCGCAACGATGCGCTTCGTGAAGCGCGCGAAAAATCCCCCAAGGCTCATCCCGAGCTGCGACGCTACCGGGAAGCGGGCGTAACGGCGGCGGCGCTCTTCGAGTTTTCGGAATCCGATATCGGGTCCGACGAATTCTTCATGACCCACCTGATGGAGGACTATTCGGAAGGTATCGTGATCGAGGGCGACAATCCGCTCGGCTTCGTCAACCTGCGCGCCTACATTGCACCGCCGCCGCGTGGGGGGAAGTCGCTCTTCATACGCTACCAGCGTGACCGCGCCAAGGAGGAGCGCGACAAGGTCGCCGCCATGGAGAGTCTCCTCCGCCGGCCCGAAGGTGCAGCCGAACTGCTCGACCAGTTGGTGGGCACACCGTTTGGGAATTACGCCCGCGGGCACAAGACCATTCTCGAGAATGCCTGCGCGGACTTCCTGTCGATCATCGAGAAGGCCCGGACAGCTCCGCCCCCGAAACCCACGGAGCACTGGGCCATCGCTGACGGATATGCCGGCATCGAGCACGCGCAACTGGTGGTCGTAAACATCCGCAGTGAGCCCGAGCGCCGCGACGCCGAACGGCTGCTTGCCGAATTGGCTCGCCTGCGCAAGGAACCGGCGTTGTTCGACGACATCCTCGGCATACGCGAGACCAACATCCCGATCACTGGGCATACGTGACACCAAGATTCCGATCACCGCAGTCGTGGCCAACCTCCGTGACCCGAAGGATGCCGGTCTCAAGAAGGCGCTTGCCCGAATCGGGCGCGCGGTGCGGCGACACGAGACGTCAGACCTCGATGGCTGACACCTGGATCACCGACCTGACGGACTTTCTGGAAAGCGGCAGCCTACCAGCGGCGTTGCCAGGGCCCGCACGCAGGTTGGCTGAGTATCTCGGTTCGATCGTCGCCGCGGTAACCGGGACGGAGCCGGACGACCCGCTTGGCCTATGCTGCCGCCGCAGACCAGGACGACGCCCGTGTCCTGGCGAGGTCGAGGGTTACATCGACCCGGAATCCAACACCATCCATTGGGCTTGCTTGGTATGCGGCGACAATGGAACGATCTCCAACTGGGAGAACACGATGTGGGACCTCCGCGAGGCTTCCGAGCGTACGCGTCATTGACGCCAACCCAGCGGAGTAGTCTGCCGGCGCTCAGCCATGCGCGACTCGCGCACGCATGCGGCACGTTCAGCCGACCGCCCCAACCCGTTTACACGGTCGTTTGCGCCGGCTTCTCGACCCCTGCGACATTCCTGTAGACTGAACCGGTCGGATGGGAGTCCATGAGCATCTACGCGACCCTGTGGCGGTTGAAGTTTCCGCGTTGCGGTGACGATCACACCGACTGCGGATGGATCGATGTGATCGCACAGGGGGTGCCGGCACATATAGGCAGTCCGACGCCGGGGTGCGGTTACGAGACAGGCGACCCATATGCGGAGTTCCTTCCTCCGGCAGTCGACGTCGAGCCGGACGACGATGGTACAACGTTGCGTGCAGTGGTCTTCGTCACTGCCAACGCGGCAAAGGGAACGCCCCGGTCTGCTCAGGAGTATGTCGCTCCGCTACTGGTCTTGTCGGGAAAGGCGTACAAGGTTCTCTCGTTTGGACAGGTCCATCAGAGAATCTGTGATGCGCTGCGCGGCAATCGTCCACGGGTCGTTCTGGAAGCGTGGAGCGCGGATGGCAGCGTTCGCCTGGTGTTCGAGGATGGCACAAGCGAGGAGGTTCGCCGCACACTCGACTCGTGAGGGCTGCCGGTTGCCTGGCAACCTGACCGTGAGCCGGAACAACCGTCATCACGCGAGACCGTCCAAGGCATCTTTGTGGATGAGGATCTTCCGCCGCTTGCGCAGGCGAACGACCACAGGATCGAAGGTCCGCTGCAGCTCCTCGTACTCTTTGCGAACGAAACGTTTGATCTCGACCGTTTCGTCCTCGACCGCTCGCCGCAGCTCATCGACCGGTCGCTCAATGGCGCAGCAATCCTTCATGAAGGAACGAAAGCGAACGGCCCCAAGTGCACGCGTGTCGCTGAAAACAAAATGGATGTTGTGCTCCGGAGGCTCGGAGACGTCGATCAGGTAGACGCCACACCTGTCGTGGCGTTCCCACTCGGTCAGCAAATCGGCATACCGCTCGTGTGTATGGGCCCAGGTCCGATGCTGAAGCTCGTCGAGCAGGCCTTCTTGGCCGCCGGCGTCGACACGTCGATCCCATCGGTAGCATTTGCCCTCGACCTTCCCGTGGTTCTTCCCCGGCACGTAGCGATGCGGGATCAACTCCTGGATGCGCCCTGATGCCGCTTCTTCCAGCGTACACAAGATGTATCCCGCGGCCATCGACAGGGTTGCGTAGGTGAACCGTGTTCCGACAAACAAACGTGCCCAAGTGAGATGAAGTGACCCGGAATAGCTCCGACCCTTGTAGCTGGAATCGTCCTTCCTGCGAGCCTCCTCTTGGAAACGATAGTCGCTCTCGTCGTATGCAAGGAGCGTTGGGAAATCGAGGATGGACCTCCCCGTCGCGAATCCTTCGTTCAGGAAGAAGCAGTCCTCACCGATGCCCGTCAATGGAAGAACGGTTTCGTTCCAGCGGTGTTGTTCAGCCAGCGGCAGGCGGGACGCGGCTCGGGCTGCCGCTTTCGGAGAACGGATCTTCCGATTCCAAAGCTCCTGCAGCAGTGCCTGGCAGAGGCGCTCGTAGTCTTCCTCGGGAATGGCGACTCCGTAGCGTTCTTGTTCGGTCGGTGACCAGCCGAAGTACTCCGGGCGCACCTTCACGAGCGCACGACGCAGCGCTGGGCTCCAGCGATTTAGACGCGAAACCGCTTCCACCAGGCCTCCTGCTTTTTATACCCAGCTCTCCCCTACGCGCTGAACGACCGCACGAGTGAGATCGCTTGGTAAGGCACCTCCGGTCGCACGCGTCCACGCTCACCATGGTGCAGGAGAACGAGGCCATATCGTTCCATCGTCTTGAGCGTGCGGGAGAGATTCGACGCCTTGTGTCCGGTGCGCGTCGCCAATTCTCGCAATGAAGTCGGATGGGTTGCAGCGATCACGGCCAGTAGGGCGCGGTTCCTGTTCGACAGCACCTTGGCAAAGCTCTCTGTCGAGGTGAACCACACCTTCGGCTCATTCACCTTTGGCTTGAGCTGGCTGCGCGCAATCGCCATCGTACGCGTCTTCATGTCCTCGTAGGCGGCAATCCCAATTTTCAACGTCTTCACGAGATCCCTCACCCCTTACGCGTTACACCCTTCTGCCTAAGGGTTTCTGCCAAGACGGCAGACATTCTTCGTTCAAACAGTAGCCGACTTACCACGCTGGATTCCCGCCCACTATCGGACGCTACTCTCAGTGTTGGCGGCTATGTCTCGGTCAACCTCTCCTTGATGGTCGTAGTAATACGAGAGCGTACCATGGATTTGCGCCAGCGAGAGGTGGCGGAACTCGGCGACCAGTTCTCCGGGGGCCATGCCCTGCCGCAAGCCACCGAGCGCGCCGGGAGCTTCGTTCCTGCGATCACCGGGCTACCTCCGCAATAACCTCGTCGAACCGCGATATGCGCGGTATGCACCTTGAGCGCCCTCTTCGGCATGCCGTCTCTCCTGCCTGTGCAACCCTAACATGCGCCACAGTCTACGTTCGACGGCCATCGACAATCGTAGGATCCACTTCGACAGACCGCCGTACCACGGCGATTGCGACGAGACGCTATTTGCCCGGGCGTCGCGATCATGACCTTCTAATTCGTGTCATTTCCGGAGGTCGCTGCTGTTCTTGCCTCGCGTCGCATGAAGGCGGGCATTCTGTAGCTTCCACTGAAGAGCCGGATGTCGCTCAAGGCGGTCGATCATCTTTCGGTCTCGCGGGAATAGTAGCTCCGGCTTGAAATCCCCGTGCTGGAGACGCTCGGCGTACTCCCTCTCGGCGTCCGACAGCGTCAGCCACGGTTCAACGACGGTCCATGCTTGCGCTCGCAGTTCAGCTGCAGTTGGCCGATCCGCCTGTCGCAGAAGCGGATACAAGCTCTGCTCAACGTCGCGCTGCACCAGTCGGTCGAATCGCTGGCGGCCGTACTTGGTCAGCGAGTGCGGCAATGTTCCGGCAAGGGCGATGAAAGTCCTGCGTGCGCGCGTGTCGTGGAACGTCTTCTGTAGCCGGGGTGGTAAATGGGTGATGTCGAAGAGATCGCGAGGCGCGGCTCGATCCAGCAGTGCGAGCATCTTACCTGCGAGCAGCTCGGCGGGTGCGACGACCAAGCACCTGACGGCGGCATCATCGCCTGGCGCCCACACCCTTCGTTTTCTCGGCGGCGCCAACGGCAGACGGTGAAGAAAGTTCACGTCCACCTCGATGCGCCGCTGCCCACCGAGAACCGAGTCGTAGCGAAGATAGAGCTTCTGCCCGGCGTGCTCCTCGCGCGAGCGCTGCACGCGATAGCCTCCACGCCGCCCGATACGCTCGATCGCTTCGAGGACGGCGGGCCGATCCGCCATTGCATCGCTGCGGTTTGCTTGTCCGATGTCATTGAAGTCGAGGTCGACGGACAACCGCGGGAGCGGCCCGAAACAGAGATTGAGTGCCGTCCCGCCCTTGAGCGCGAGGCGGTTGGACAGCAGGGCGTCCTCCGACACAGCGCGCAGCACCTCTCGCAGGCGCACAACGGTTTCGAGAGCTTCTAGTCCGAAGGGCCACCGGCGTTGGAGCCGCACGAGCGTTTCTGCACTGGGAATGATCAAGAGCTTCCCTCGAACGAACTTTTCGCCAGGGATGGCGGGACGAGAATGTTCCAACGCCGCTGCAGGTGGCCGCCGGCGCGACGGCCGCCGAGGTAGAGCGGCTGTTGCGGTCTGCGCTTCTCGAGTTTCGTCAGGAGTCCGCCGACGCCGCTACTGACCTCCGGGTGCCGTTCGAG
>CAZTDK010000258.1:0-8156 GCA_964611965.1 uncultured Binatia bacterium (SeqCode)
GCGACCAGCCCCACCGTTTGATCGTACAGCCGAGTGCCGAGCAGAATGAGCACCAGGACCGTCAGCGCGCCGATGGCGGCGGAGACGTAGCGCCCTTGCAGAATGAGGCCGTCGTAGCTGGCGGCCTGCGGATCAACCAGCGCCGCGAGACTACTGGTGATCTTCGTCAGGTAGATCGGTAGCGAGCCGTAGTTGAACCAGTCAGGATTCCAGCGAAAGGGCCGAAACGACAACTTTTGCACCGCATTGACCACGGCACGCTCGTCGGGATGGAAATGATGGTTCTGGTCCCAATCCATGTGGACGAGACGCGCCACGCCCGCGAACAGCACAATGGCCAGCAGCCACAAGCGGGGGTTCGACCACCAGGAACGTGTCTGAGTCATAGGCTCTCTTATGGCTTTCGTGCGATGATGACGAGGCACTCACCGACTGCGGCGGGCAGAAACGGACGGGCGGATGGCCACCATGCCTGCAAGGCGCCGGGGACACCGAAGACGGCGCGCTGGACGCCGGTCGGCAGAAATCCCACGTACGGTGGGTCCCACAATCCGTCGCCGCAGGCCCTGACTATCTCAAAGCCGGCTTTGCGCAGGAGCATCGCCCACTCGCCGTGCGTCAAAAGCGTCCCACGTGCCGACTCCCGGGAGGCAAACCAGGCGGGACCTTTCAAACGTCGTCCGAGGCCGCCGGGATTGGGAACCGCAAAGAACAAGATCCCGTTCGCCGTGAGCTTCTCACCCAACAGCTTCACGGTTTGCAGCGGCTGCGCCAGACGTTCCATCCCGCGCACCGACACCACGAGGTCGAAGCTCGCCGGCGGCTGCGCTTCCCAGGTTTCGAGGATGACCGCATCCGGGACATCGGTCCGGCACCGGCTGCGCGCCATGGCTGCGGCGTCGTAGCCGAAGGCTTCAAACTGCGACGACAACCGCTTCAGCAGCTTGCCGTCGCCGCAACCAAAGTTGAGCACCCGCCCTCCCTGCGGAACGAGCCGGCGAACGACGCGCACGTACCATCCCAAGGGCAAGCGCTCTTCTTGTCGCGCACTGGCTTCACCAGTGTGCAGATGGACGTCCGATGGACTCATGTGGTGTGCGGCGCCGCGACGCATTGCATCTGCTGCTACTTGCCTGAGGCAGCGCCACAGATCAACGGGCGGAGCCGGCAGCGTGGCATGCGGGGCTCGCCCTCGGGCCGTTGGAAAATGGAAGCGGCTCTCTCGAAACCCAATTCGGCAGGCACAGAGGCCTGCCGCCACCATCATTTCTTCGCGGCTTTCCGTAGCGCTTCACGTCCCTCTGGGCGATCGGCAGACTCGGTTGAACAGTGATTCGTACTGTCCGATCGCTGCCTCCACGTCGAAGCTCTGGCCCACCTCGGCGCGTGGCCGCACGTACGCATCGCGGTGTTGCAACACGCGGATCAGCGCCGCGGCCAGCGCCGCCGAGTCGCGCGGCGGCACCGTCTCACCCATGCCGGTCCGGCGGACCGCTTCGCGCACCCCTGGCAGGTCGCTGGCTACCACCGGCGTCCCCTCCAGCATGGCTTCCACTTGCACCATGCCGAAGGCCTCGGTCGAGTTGAGACTGGTGACCGCAAGGACGTTGCACAACGAAAAGAAACTCGCCATCTCGGCATCGGTGAGCAGATCCATGAACGTCAAACGCTCTCCGTAACGTTGGATCAGCGGCGCCAGGCTGGCGAGGTACTCCTCCTCACCCACGGTATCCTTATAGGCGCCGGTAAAGACGACGCGGACGTCCGGCACCTGCTCGACCACCGCTGGCAACGCATGCAGCAAGTACTCGACGCCCTTTTCCGCGGCAAAGCGCGCGGCGAAGCCGATTTGCGGCCGCCCGTTGAAATGCCAGCGCTCCGCCAGCTGCCGGGTGGCCGCCGGGTCGGCCGGTGGAATGTCGATCAGCGGTGGGATCGCGGTCAGCTTGCGGGTGTAGTGACGCAGAAAGCTGGAGTGTTGCGCATAGTCCAACGTCGTGGTCACGACGCCATGCGCCAGCCGGGCCGCCAGATGATTGAGTGGCCCCAAGCTCCATTGCACCATCCGATTGAACGCCCCGGCCGGCAGCGTGAGGTCGCACTGATAGGTCAGCACCACCCCTTTGCCTGAGAGGCGACCGAGGAATGCCAGCAGCGCCGCTTCGAACTGCGGCATGTGGATGTTCACGACATCGTGGCGGCGCACCAGGTGCGCCGCGTAGATCGGAAACAGGGGCATGATCGCGCCCTTGCTGACTTTCGTCGCCACCGGGACGCGCACGATGTCCACACCATCGCGCTGTTCGCGCGCCGCCAGGCTCGGATGAAAGCGCGACGTCAGCACGGTCACCGTGTGGCCATGGCGCGCCAGCCCACGCGCCAGGCGCTCCGCATAGATGCTGAGCCCGCTCACGTGCGGCCGGTAGTACGTCAGCGCAATGAGAATCCGCATATTCGAGGAAAATGGCGAATCGGGAATGGCAAATGGTGAATGTACGAACCCCAGCAATTCACCATTTACTATTCACCATTCAACATTCGTATCGTGGCTTACCGTTCGTAGATCGTCGTCCCACCGTGGCTGAAAGCGGTCTTGAGCTGGGCGAATTTCGCCAGCCCCGCCGCCTGGTAGTCCTTGCGTTCGACATCGCCGACGACGACGTACTGCACGTGATAGCGATCGAGTAGCGGCGCGATCTCATCCAGCGTCGGGGCGTTGTACATGCGCGATACCTCTTGCGCACGCTGGCCCACGGCGGTCTCGTGTCCGCGCCACAGGCCTTCGTGATTGCCCCAGCCCAGCACCGTCGGCAAACCGGTGTTGCTCGCAAAACGCGCGTAGTACGAATACGGGTTCCCGGTGGCCTCGAGGATCACCGGGAGATCGGCGACGCGCTCGCGCAGCCACTGGATCGCCGCGAAATCGTCCCCATGCTCGCGTTCCAGATACTCGTTGCCGTCCAGACTCAGCGGCGCCATGCGATGCACGACGCGTGTCGTCGTCACGCCGATGGGATAGGCGCAGGACGCGAGCAAGGCGGCGCCAACCAGGGCCAGGGAGGCTTGTCGGGCCGGCGCGTTGCTCCACTTGCGCTCGAGCAATTGCAGCACACACCACGGCGCGGCGATCGCGAGCAGCGTCCACGATTGCAGATAGAGCTTGAACACCGTGTTCATGCGGTACAGCTTCTCGCCGTACGGATCCTTGAGATACACCACTTCGCAAGCCAGCAGCGCGATGCACGCGGCGAGCACCAGGAGGATCGGCGCCCGCTGGTCGCCGTCGTCGGTGCCGTACAGCATCACCACCGCCGCGGCCAGCAGCGCAAACAAGACCACGAACACCGCGTTACCCGCAAGGTAGGCGACGGCAACCAGCAAGGCCAATGCAGCCGCGAGGAGCTGCCGCGTTTCCGGACCGACCGAGAGCCGCGGCCCGACCTGCACCGCAAACAGGACCGCGGGCGCGGTCAGCAAGCCACCGAACACGATCAGGAACTCGAACAGCGACGTCGAGGCAAACTTGGCACCCACACCGCTGGGTGGCGCCGCGAAATGCATGTAGAAGGGCAGATAGAGGGCATATCCCACCACCACCATCACTCCGACCGCAAGCCCCAGCTGGATACGCGGCCACGAGATCAAGGGGCGCATCGGCAGATAACGCTGCGCCAACAAGAAGGTGATCATCGCACCCACCGGCAGCTCCCAGATGCTGATGGCCACCATGGTGCCGAGTACAAACGCAATCGGCACGAACGGCCACAGGTCACGCACACTCCTCAGACCCCGGTCCGCGAGCGCCCGGAACCGGTCGGGATCCAGCAGCAATCCGAGCAGCAGAATCTGTACCGGAAACACCAGGAAGTGCGGGTGAAGATCGCCGTGAATAGTGGTGAAAAACGGGAACTCGTTGATGGTTGCGTCACCGCCGACGATGCGCGTCGAGCGGAAATAGTCGAACGAGGTAAACCCACCCGTCTTGAGCAGCTGCAGCAGCCCGTCGAGATTGCCGAAGACGATACCCATCGCTCCGGTGAGGACCGCGAACGGCAGCCGGCGCGTCAGCATCAGGCCGATCGCCGACAGCTGGGCAAAGGACAGGCCGCCGATGGTGGCGACACAGAGATTGTACGACAGGAAACTCGGCAGGCCGGTCAGGCGGGCAAGATTGGCCACCATCAGGTAGCCGAAGTAGTAATAGTTGAACGGCATGCCGGACATCCACGGATCCTGCGGCGGCATCACGTCGGTCCGCTGCAGTGTGTTGAAGAACGCGAAGTCCATGTACTTCTCTTGATCGACGATCTGCGGCCACAGCGCCCGCTGATACGCGAAGAAGAGAAAACCGAGGGTCCACAGCGCGTCGTGGATGAGCAACGTCCGCAACCCGGAGCCCCGGAACAGCGCGCCCAGCCGTGCGCGCCCGAGCCAGGCCAACACCAGGTTGAGGACGGCAAACGCCACGAGCGCAACCCACAACGCCGTAGCGTAGGGAACGCCAACAAACCCCAGCAGCCAGGCGATGTACGAGACCAGCAGCAGTCCGATGATCTTGGCGAACGCGTACCCATGGTCCGCACGCGCCGAGAAGAGCGCGCTGGTCAGCGGCACGGCAATCAAGCCGAGCGCCTCCAGCACCAGCCACCAGATGATCAACGACCCCATTCTTCAACTCGAATGTCGAATTGTGAATCGCGAATGATGAATGAAAGATGCCGATCGAAAGCCTCGTGTGTAATCAACCATTCAGCATTCACCATTCAACATTCGCTGCAGCGCGCAGCGGCACGTGTGCCGGCTCCAAGCCGGCGGAACCTATAACGATCGATGGGTGATTGCAATCAAGACAGGCCATCGATCGCGTCGCCCCACACCCCTCGTGACCAGTACCGCTTTTGGGGCTTTGAAACCTCGATCTCTTTGATCTAGATAGGAAGGCAGCAACTGCCAAAATCACACAACTGAGGAGGATCATCATGTCACTGCGCATCAATGACGTTGCCCCGAATTTCAGTGCCGAGACGACGCAAGGCACCATCGACTTCCATCAGTGGATCGGGGACGGTTGGGCGATTCTGTTTTCTCATCCGAAGGATTTCACTCCCGTGTGCACCACGGAATTGGGGTACATGGCCGGACTGCAGCCCGAGTTCGCGAAGCGCAACTGCAAGATCATCGGTTTGAGTGTGGACCCGGCCAGCAGCCACAGCAAATGGTCGGCCGACATCGAGGAGACCCAGGGCCACAAGGTGACCTATCCGATGATCGGCGATCCGGAGCTCAAGGTTGCCAAGCTCTACGACATGCTCCCGGCTGACGCCGGCACCACGTCGGAAGGCCGCACCGCCGCGACCAACGCGACGGTGCGCACCGTGTTCGTGATCGGTCCGGACAAGAAGATCAAGTTGATGCTCGTCTACCCGATGAGCACCGGCCGCAACTTCGACGAAGTGCTGCGCGTGCTCGACTCGATCCAACTCACCGCCAAGCATCAGGTCGCGACGCCGGTGAACTGGAAGCCGGGCCAGGACGTGATCATCGTCCCGGCGGTGTCGGACGAGGATGCGAAGAAGAAATACCCCAACGGCTGGAAGTCACCCAAGCCCTACCTGCGCATCGTACCGCAACCACAGTGAGCCCCGTGGCGACGAGAAGCGCGCGGCACGAATGCGCGCTTCTCGTCGCAGCATCTGGAGGCGTCTGAGGGGCCTTTCACCCGAGAGGCCTTACCCGCCTTCCTCCCAGCGGCTGCCGACGAACATGCCGGCCAGCAGCGCGACGCCGATCCCGATGAGCGCAAACGTGCTGGATACGAAGTAGGGGTACACCATCAGCGCCACGCCCGAAATCAGGGGAGCAGCCCGGCCTTGCCGGCGGCCGTAGACGAAGACCGCCATGCCGATGAGCGAGAACAAGCTCGACCAGACAATCCAGCTCGTGTCCACGGCTTCACCGCGCAAATCGCCACGCACACGTGGCACGGACGAGCCGCAGCGGCAAGCGCCGGCGCGGGTAGTTCGGCATACGCGCCTCCTTACACCGGACGCACGGCGGACCACAATCCTGGCGCTTCCCGGCCGTTCCACAAGTCCCGCCCCCGGCATTGATCGCTCGGGTTGAAACGTCTGCTGGATACGCTATCTATCTGTCGCCGTGGAAAATTTCCGGGACGACGGCGAGCCGCAGTTGGTCTGGTGCTCGAGCGGGCCTGACTGGCGGTTTTAGCAACCTCGGGCGAGACAAAAGGGTCATACATGATGCGCAAGAACAGTTTCTCCTTCGGATCCACATCGGCGCGGCAGCGCGTGTTGGCAGCTGTCCTCTTCGGCGTACTGCTGGGAACGGCAACTGCCGGGCACGCGAAGGACAAAGGCGAGCCCGCGAAGCTCGAGATGTTCGTGATGTCAGAGTGCCCGTACGGCGTGCAGGTGGAGAATGCCGTTGCACCGGTGAAGAAGCAGCTCGGGGACAAGCTGGACGTGTCCATCAACTACATCGGAAGTGGCGACAAATCGAGCCTATCGTCGATGCATGGACCGGGCGAGGTCAAAGGCGACATCGTGCAGCTGTGCGTAAAGAAGCTCGCCGCCGCGAAGAGTCTCGACTTCATCACTTGCCAGAACAAGAACCCCCGCGCCGTCGACACCAATTGGAAAGACTGCGCGAAGGAAGCAGGCATCGATGAAGCGAAGCTGACGGCGTGCAGCGACGGAGACGAGGGCAAGGCGCTGCTGGTGGCCTCGTTTGAAGAGGCCAAGAAGCGCGGCGCCAATGGCTCGCCGACGATGTTCTTGAACGGCAAGCCCTACGAGGGTGGCCGCAAGCCGAAGGATTTCCTGCTGGCCGCCTGCGACTCGTTTGCCGGCGACAAGCCCGAGGCCTGCAAGAACATCCCGGTGCCTCCAGTCGTCAAGGCGATCTTCCTGTCGGATACCCGCTGCGCGAAGTGCGACATCAAAGCGCTGGAACCACGGCTCAAGTCGGAGCTCGGTGGCCTGCAGGTCACGCACGTCGACTACATGAGCCCCGAAGGCAAGAAGCTCTATGCCGAGCTCCACAAGCAGCAGCCGGACTTCAAGTTCCTCCCTACCGTGCTCTTGGACAAAGCGGTTGAGAAGGATGCGGACGGCTACGCGGCGTTGAAGAGCTACCTGCGCCCGATCGGCGACTGGGAAGAGGTGAAGCTCAACGGCCAGTTCGATCCCACGGCCGAGATCTGCGACAACAAGATTGACGACGATGGGAACGGCAAGATCGATTGCGACGACGAGGCCTGTTCCAAGGCCATGTCCTGCCGCCCCGCCAAGCCGAAAACGCTGGAGCTGTTCGTGATGTCGCAGTGCCCGTACGGCGCCAAGGCGATGATTGCTGCCAACGACGTGGTTGACCACTTCGGCAAGGATCTTACGCTCGACGTACATTTCATCGGCAGCGGCGATCAGTCCACCCTGAAGTCCATGCACGGGCCAGGCGAAGTCGATGAGGACGTCCGCGAGCTCTGCGCGCGCGAGCACTACAAGGCGGACCACCAATACATGAAGTATCTGGCTTGCCGGAGCAAGGACCCGCGCAATCCAGAGTGGAAGCCGTGCGCCAAGGAGGCCGGGATGGACGAAGCCGTGATCCAAGCCTGCTTCGACGGTGACGGCAAGCAGCTCCTGGCGCAAGATTTCAGCATGGCCCAAGCAATGGGTATCGGTGCCAGCCCAACCTTCATTTCGAATGGACGCCGCCAGTTCAACGCTGTCGAGGCGGGAGCACTGCAAAAGGAATACTGCTCCGACAACGGCGACCTGGCCGCCTGCAAGACCGAGGTGAAGGCCGCGGATCCCGCCGCTGCCGCCGCCCCGGTTCCAGCGGGCGCTTGCAAGACCAACTAGCCTGTAGCAACTCTACTTGTCACAGAGCCAAGCACGACGGACGTCGCGCTTGGCTCTGTCATTTTGGGGCCTGCGGCTGGCGTCTTCTCTACGGACCGCTCCCCCCTTCGGGAGCCTCAGGACAGGATTGGTCGCTCGGCCCTGAGCCAGCTACGTGTCGGACTTGGAAGTTCGCAGCGACCCAACGGGGAGCGGCCATAGAAAAGACGCCGACCGCAGGTCGTTGAGTAGTCGGTAGTCGCGTGCTAGACCACCAGCATCATTCGCCACGAG